>JAJYTL010000013.1 GCA_021793055.1 Pseudomonadota bacterium | reverse complement strand
CATCGTGCGGCGAACCATGAGGCCGAAGCGCGTGAGCTTAAGCAGCGCCCACAATCCGAGCACCGTCAGCACCGCGACGGCGATGGTGAAGACGCCATAGAGGCTCGCCTCATAGGGGCCGATCGAGAAGCTATGAAGCGGAGCGGACACGCCTCGGACCGTCGTGCCGAAGATCGAGGTCACGAGGCCGATCAGCCCGAGGCTCAGCCCCCAAGTCGCGAGCATGCTGTCGATCATCCGGCCATAGAGGAAGCGGATCAACGTCCGCTCGACGAGAATGCCGAACAGGCCGACGAAGAGCGGCGCCACCACCAGTATCGCCACCCAGATATTCACCCCGGCATGGGTGCTGAGCACCGTGGCGTAGGCGCCCAGCATCAGGAACTCCCCATGGGCGAGGTTGATGATCCGCATCAAGCCGTAGATGACGCCCAGGCCGATCACCAGCAGCAGCAGACTGGCGATGCTGGTCAGTACATTGAAGCCGATGAGAGCCGTGAGCGCCATGGTGTTAGATCTTCGTGTCGATGACGAATTGCTTGTCGGTACGCGGGTGCTTGATGAGATTGCAGACCGCTTGGGTATCAGCCGGCTCTTGGTGCGGGTAGGAGGCGATAACCTTCCACTCGCGCCCGACCGCCTTGCCGAGATAGGCGTTGCGGATGGTTTGGTGGGAGGCAGGGTCGAGCGCCACCGGCCCGGAGGGGCCGACGATCGAGATGCCGCTGTCCAAGGCCTTGATCACCTTGGCGCGGTTTAGCGATCCCGCTTTCTGCACTCCTTTGGCCCAGAGATGGAAGCCTTCGTACGTCGTCGCCGCGGGTTCGCCGATATAGGGAACCTTGGACCCGAACTTCTTGTGAATCGTGCTGACAAACGCTTTGTTTCGCGGCGTTTGCAATTCCTGGAAGTAGCCATATCCAGTCACGATTCCGGCGGTGACGGCGGGATCGAGAGTGGCGAGCTCGTTGACGAGGCCAAAGGTCGTCGAGGCGATCGGGATTTTGCTTTTCATGCCGGCCGCCGCCCACTGCCGGTAGAACGCCGTGTGGTTCGAGCCGACCAGGGCCGACAGGATGGCGTCCGGTTTCGCCGCTTCGATCTTGCTGATACTGGCGGTGAAGGAGGTCACGTCGAGGGGGAAGAATTCGACCGCCTGAACCACGCCGCCGCCATCACGCGCGTATTTCGCCATCCACTTGGCGGTGATCTGGCCATAGTTGTAGTCGGCGGCGATGATGTAGACCTTCTTGCCCCAGGTTTTCAGCGAGTACTCGACCAGCTTGCTCACGGTTTGCGCCGGCGTCGTGCCGGTGCAGTAGCAGTCGATGTCGCAAACCCCGCCTTCATAAAGGACGTTGTAGAAGTAGAGGGTGCGATAACGGTCGAATATCGGCCGGATCGCTTCGCGCGAGGCCGAAGTGATGCCGCCATGCACGACGTCGACGCGATCCTGCAGGGCGAGGCGCTGGGCATATTGCGAGTAGAGGGCGATGGTGGACTGGGTGTCGTAGTTGATCAGTTTGACCTTTCGCCCAAGCAGACCACCGGCGCCGTTCACCTCGTTGACCGCGATGCGGATGGCGTCGTACATGGGCTGACCGGTGCTGCCGATCGGTCCCGACAAGTCGAGAAGGCTCCCGACCTTGATAGGCTCGGCGGCACGGGCAACAAATGGGGCGGCCAGGGGCGCAACGGCAGCCCCGGACCCGAGTTGAAGAAGGCGTCTTCGTGTCAGCGGCATGTTCGCGTCTCGCTTTCCAGTTGGGCAACTGCGAGATCGCGCTGCAACATGCATGCCAGGCATCGCGGGGTTGGGTATCTCGTGGTCCGGCGAGCGGCGGTGTCGTGATATTTGACATATGAAATGCGCCGGCAGCGAAATCGGACCGCGTCACGATATGAAAGACGACGCCCAAGGCGAGGGCAGCTGCTTGAAAAATGATCCGCTATGCCGATCGCGGCGGTTGTCGCGTCGGTACAGCGGCGTCGCGTGGCGTCCGCGGGGCGCGGCGCCGCCGATCCAGTCACGGGAATCGGCGCGGGACTAGGCGCAACCCGCCATCCTATTGAATGAGCGGGCTGTTTCGGTATCCGCCGATTGGGGCCGATCCGATTTCGATCAGGCGGACATGATTAGCAGGGTGGAGGTGGCGGTGGCGTAGACGCGGCCCGATGCGTCGGTCAGACGTGCCTCCGCGAAGGCGGTGCGGCGGCCGAAGGAGATCACCGTGCCCTCGGCGCGTACCAACCCCGTCTCCGCCGTCATGGCGCGATGATAGGCGATCTTGATTTCAAGCGTGGTGTAGGCCTGGCCGGGCGCGAGCCGGGAATGCACGGCGCAACCACAGGCAGAATCGAGCAAGGTGGCTGCGTAGCCGCCGTGTACCGTGCCGAGCGGGTTATAGAGGTGGGGACCCGGCGTGCCGGCGAAGGCAACGCGGCCTTCCTCGATTTCCGCGAAGTCGAATCCAAGCGTCGCCGCCATTGCCGGTCGGCCGCCGGCCGCGGCCAGGGCGCGGAGTTGCGCCAGGCCGGAAAGCCCTGCTGGCGCGTCGTCAGCTTCGCTGGCGGCGGGCGACATATCTTGGATGGTCATGGCATGGCTCCTGATCTCTAGCGCCTTCGGCGTCGGTCGATGACACTATAATAGGCAACAGCTTATCGCGAGCATACCCAAAGCGGCCGGGCGCGGTTGCCGAACGCGAAAATCCGACATAGCGTGTATTTTTCGCAGACAGAGGATTGGACGGGTGGACGATAAGGTGCCGCAACGGCCCTCGGTGCTCGTCGAGGGACAGAACGTCATCACCACGGCGGTGGTGGCGCGCCCGCCCGCCGAGCGCCCGTCGCACGACACGATGGATGCCATCGGCGAGTGGCTGATCGGCGGCGCGCGACGGTTGGAGACATGCGTCGAAGCCATCGATGAATACGCGTGGCGCCTGATGGCAGCCGGCCTGCCGCTGCTGCGGGTGAGCTTGCATGGGGGGACGCTTCATCCGCAGTTCGTCGGCAATACCTATCTCTGGTGGCGGACGACCGCCGCGACGCGGGAAATTATGATCACGCATGAGGTCGTCGATCTCTTTCCTTACGAGATAAATCCGGTGGCGCGCGTCCAGATCGGCGCCGAAGTGTTGCGCCGCCGGCTCGAGGGGCCGGCGGCCAAGCTGGATTTTCCCATCCTGCACGAGTTGCGGGCGGTCGGCGCCACGGATTATTACGCGCTTCCCGTCGCCAGCGCGTTTGGCAGCCACAGATATATGGCGGCCTATGTCAGCGATCGTCCGGGCGGGTTCTCGGACCGCGAGATCGCGGATCTGATCCGAATTTCCGATCGCCTGTCGATCGTGGCGGATATGCACAGCCAGCGCCGCATTGCGGAAAACGTGCTCCGGGCTTATCTCGGCTCCCAGACCGGAAGCAAGGTCCTGGCAGGGCAGATCCGCCGCGGCGCGGGCGAGGCGATCTCGGCGGTATTGTGGTCTTCCGATCTTCGCCGTTTCACGCATCTGTCCGATCATCTGCCCGGCGACGCGGTGATCGCGCTTTTGAACAAGCTCTTCGACCGCCAGGCCCAAGCGATCACGGCCCATGGCGGCGAGGTGCTGAAATTCGTCGGCGACGGCCTGCTCGCGATCTTTCCCGTGGATAACGCCGAGGCGGCGACGGCGGCGACAGCGAGCGCCTTGGTGGCGGCGCAGGAGGCGCTGGCCGCCGTGGCCGCCATGCAGGACGTGATAGAGCCGGATGGCGGGTTGCCGCTCGAAATTGTCGTCGCGCTTCATTACGGCACGGTGATCTACGGTAATGTCGGTGCCGCCGATCGGCTCGACTTCACGGTCATCGGTCCGGCCGTCAACCTGGTGAGCCGGATGGAGGGGATGGCAAAATTCCTCGACCGCCCGCTGGTGGTGAGCGACGACTTCGCCCGCGCCTATGGCGGTCGATTGCTGTCCCTCGGCTGTCATCGGCTTTGCGGCCTCGATCAGCCGCACGAGCTTTTCGCGCCGCCGGTATAGAACGGCGATCTTGCGCGAGCGGCGGGTCTGCGCCTGCCGGAGTCTTGACGCGCGCTTCAGAAGCAGGCCAGAGTTCTGGCTTGCACACGACGATTTGGGATCGATCGGTCCAAATCGTGTCCATGTGCCGTTGCAATGACTTGGGCATGAGCTTTCGCTCGAAGGGGTCTTGAGGCGGGGGAGGGGATGGCAAAACGATCTCCGGACGTGTCATGGCAGGATGCCATCGGCAGCATGTTGCGGCGGATCGAGACCACCGCGACGAGCTTGGCGGCGGGTTTCCCGCATTATGGCGATCCCGATACGGGATCGTGGACGACATCTCCGGCCGGAGATTGGACCGGCGGCCATTGGGTAGGGGAGCTTTGGCTGGCCAGCGCAGATACCGCCGAGCCGCGCTATCGGGAATGGGCGGCACGCTGGTGCGCCGCGTTGCGGCCGCGGGCGTCGTCGGACACGATCTTCCGGAGCTTTCTCTTCTATTATGGTGCCGCGCTCGGCGACATTCTGTGTAACGATCCGAACGGGCAGGCCATCGGCCTCGAGGGCGCGCGCGGCCTCGCGGCGATGTACAACGCGCGCGCACAGGTTCTCCCTCTCGGCGGTGAGGCGGAGGAAGCCTCCGATGTCGGCGACGGCGAGGCCAGCATCGACGCGGTGGGGTCGATCTGTGGCCTGCTGGCTTGGGCCAGCGAGAAAACCGGCGACGAGAGCTGTCGCCGCATCGCGCGCGAGCATGCGCTCAGGCATATCGATTTTTGCGTCCGGGAGGACGGTTCCGTCGGCCAATCCGCGACCTTCGACAAGCAGACCGGAGCCGTGCTCCGGCGTTATACACACAAGGGTTATTCCGAGCGCAGCACGTGGGGGCGCGCGCAGGCATGGGGCATGCTGGCTTACGTGCTCGCGGCGCGCTGGATTCCGGGCGAGCGGGCGTTTCTCGAGGCAGCCGAGATGACGGCCGAATGGTGGCTGGCTCGCGTACCCGTTGATAACGTCGCGTACTGGGATTTCGACGATCCGGCGATCCCGAATACCTTTCGCGACACGTCCGCGACGGCCATCGCCGCCGCCGCGCTTCTGAAACTGGCCGCGTTGGCGCCCGATCGCGCGCGCGGGCAACGCTACCGGGAGGCCGCGGAAGACACCGTGCAGGCTTTGGTCGCCGGCTACCTCACGCCGACCGACGCGGAAGATCGGCGACCACCGGGAATCCTGACGCAGGGTTGCTACAACCCGCGCATCGGGCTGGCGACGCGGAACGAGCTTATCTGGGGCGATTATTATCTGTTCGAGGCCCTCCAGGTGCTGGCGGGGCGACTTTCACCATTGGCGGTGTAGGGCGATGCTGCGGAGCAATTTCGAAATCGGAAGCACGCGATGGGCGGTTCGGCGGGCGCAGTGGCGGGCGATGGGGATCGCGCCGGAGGACTTCGACAAGCCGAAGATCGCGGTCGTCAATTCATCGTCGACCCTCTCGGTTTGCTACATACACCTCGACGCCGTTTCCAAGACGGTTCAGGAGGCGATCCGCAAGGCGGGTGGGCTTCCCTTCGAGATCCGCACGGCGGCACCGAGCGACTTTGTGACCAGCGCCGGCAAGAAGGCGCGCTACTTGATGCCGACGCGCGATCTGATCGTCAACGATATCGAGGTCATGGTGGAAGGCGCCGAGCTTGACGGCATGATCTGCCTGTCGTCCTGCGACAAGACGACGCCGGCGCACCTGATGGCGGCGGCACGGCTCAACATTCCGTCCATCATCGTGCCTTGCGGCTACCAGGGCGGCGGGCAGTGCCGCGGCGCGGCGGTGGATATCGACGATGTCTATGAGGCGGTCGGCGCCGTGGCCGCCGGCCTGATCAGCCTCGACGATCTGCGCGAGATGACCGAGCATGCGATCGTCGGTCCCGGGGTCTGCGCCGGTCTTGGAACCGCAAATACCATGCAGATTCTGGCCGAGGCGCTGGGCATGGCCTTGCCCGGCAGCGCCCCGGTTCGCGCCGGCAGCGCGAAGATGCTGTCGGATGCCGAAGCCGCCAGCCGGCGCGTCGTCGAGATGGTCCATGCCGGTTTGCGCCCACGACAGATCCTGACCGCCGCGGCCTTCACCAATGCGATCGAGCTCGACTTGGCCATCGGCGGCTCGGTGAATTCGGTTCGCCACCTCACAGCGATCGCTTGCGAGGCGGGGCTCGATCTCGACGTGATCGCGCTGTTCGAGCGGCGCGCGCCTGGCGCGGTATTGATCTGCGGCATCCGCCCGAACGGTCCGCATCCGACCGAGGATCTCGAACGCGCCGGCGGCGCCCGCGGCGCGATGAAGCAGATCGTGGCGCGGCTCGACCCGACGGCGTTGAGCGTCTCGGGCAAGAGCATTGCTCAAGTTTTGGCCGATGACGTCGCCGTGGACGCGGAAATCCTGCGCCCGCCGTCCAAGCCCTATCGGGACATGCCGGGCTTGGCCATCATCCGCGGCAACCTTGCGCCGAACGGCGCGATCGTCAAGCTCGCGGCGGTGCCGCCGGATCGCCATGTCTTTTCCGGCGTCGCGCGGGTCTACGAAGGCGAGGATGCGGCGATCAAGGCACTCGGCCGTCACGAAATTCAGCCAGGCGACGTGGTGGTTTTGCGCTATCTCGGTCCACGCGGTGGGCCAGGCACTGTATTCGCTTGCAGTTTTGCCGCGGCGCTTAATGGCGCCGGGCTTTCCGGCGCCGTCGCGGTGGTTACCGACGGCGAGCTCTCGGGTCTCAACCGCGGGCTTATCATCGGTCAGGTGATGCCGGAGGCGGCCGATGGCGGGCCGCTCGCGTTGGTGTGCGACGGCGACCGCATTCGCGTCGACCTTGGCGCGCGGCGGATCGAGTTCGATGTCACGGCGGCGGAGTTGCAGCGCCGGCAAGCGGCGTGGCAACCGCCGCCGCCGACGTCCGAGCGCGGTTGGCTCGCGATTTACGGCCGGCTGGTGCAACCGATGGAAAAGGGCGCGGTCCTGATCAAGCCGTGACGTGCTGCGGCGTCAATAGACGCAGGGGATCAGCCGCCAGGTTCGGGCCGCATGATCGTTATAGTCGGGGTAGGCTTCGGCGAGCACCCGTTCCTCGTAATGCATGCGGGGAAACTGCGCGACGAAGCACGCGAGCGCGATGGCGAGCGACTAGGGCATGGCGAATTGCAGCATCGCGTCCGCCGTGGCCGTCATCTCGGCGAGATAGAGCGGATGACGCAGGTAGCGGTAGGGTCCTGAGAGGACGAGTCGGCGAGCTTGCGGAAAGATGCTGAAGGACCGTCCAAGCCATGCGGCCGCATAGATCGCGCCGCTGGTTCCGACGATCACCAGGGCGAAAGAGATGACGGTCACGGGCAGGCTGGCGGAGACCCGCGGCAGCGCGAGGAAGACGATCTGAAGGTTGCTGCCGATCAGGGCCGCAAGCCGCGGGCGGAAGCCGTCCGCCTTCGCTTCAGGCAGGTGACGGATCAGAAACAACGCGATCTGTAGGCCGAGGAAGGCGAGGGTCGCGACCTGCGGCAGGATGCCCAAGGCCGGAGCGGCGGAAAAACGTGCGCCGAGCGCCGCGCATTCGTGTGCGATCTTCGGGGCGAGGCGCCAGATGCCGAGGCCGCACCACAGGATCAGAGGCGAGGCCGCGGCGACGTCGTAAAGTTTCGATCTCTGAAAACCGGTCATGAGCGGGGCGCGAGCCACGGTCATTCGATGGCGGATGCTGGCGACATGACGCAATGCTGTCGTTGCTCCATGGAAACGTCCGGCAGCTGTGGATTTTAAGCCGGATTAAGGCCGATTTACACGTCCGGAAACTGAAGTCCCGCGGTCGCCCCGGTGCCGCCCGGCTGATACATTGCCTTCGGCGATGCGGCGGACGATCCGATATAGTCATCGCCGGGGGAATACGGGGCCAGCGGGGGGGGCCAGTCGGGGAGGGCCATCAAATGTCCACGGGGAATATTTGCATTTTCGGTCTTGGCGTGCTTGGCGGGGCGCTTGCCGGGCGTCTCGCGGCCTGCGGCTATCATGTGTTCGGCTTCGATCCAGACAGCCGGGCGCTCGCCCGCGCCGAGTCCCAGGGCGTCAGGCCTGGCGAGGATCGCCATATCGAGACGGCGGATTTCGTGCTCACCAGCCTGCCTGACGACAAGGTTATCGAGGCGGTCTTGCGCGGCGAGCGGGACGTGCTTCGCCGCATGCCAACGACGGCCATCCTGATCGAACTCAGCACCGCACTGCCTGGGACCATTCGCGACCTGGCCGAGGTCGCGGCGAAGCGCGGGATCGCGATGATCGACTGCCCGGTGAGCGGCGGGCCGGCCGAGGCGGCGGCGGGAACGTTGACGCTGCTGGTGGGAGCGGCAGCTGAATCGATTGGAGCGGCGCAAGGGGTTTTGACCGCGCTCGGCGAAATCCAGCATGTCGGGGTCCCGGGGGACGGAAAGACCGTCAAGCTCGTCAACAACATGATGTCGATGGGCAATGTCGCAGTTGCCGCCGAGGCCTTTACGCTGGGCGTCAAGGCGGGAATGGAGCCGGCGCGGTTGTTCGAGGCGCTGGCGAAGAGCGGCGGCCGCTCGGTCCATTTCCTGAAGCGCTTTCCCAAGGTTCTGGAGCGCGATTTCCGGCCGGGGTTCAGCGCCGCGATGGGCGAGAAGGACTTGAGATTGGCGCTTGCCCTGACCCATGAAATGCGCGTCCCCGGCCTTATCACCGCCTTGGTGCATCAGCTTTACGAAATGACCTGCGCGTCCTTCGCCAGCGAGGACATCGTGGCGATCGTGAAGATTTTCGAACGCGAGGCGGGGCTGTCCTAAGCTCCGCCCGCGCGCGCCGGAATCTGGGACGTCGTGGGCCTGTCGGCGGTTGGTGGCGCCGTGAAAGCGACGAGCTGAGTTTGCGACCTAATTGCGGAAGCAAGAAAATCTGCGAGACTTGACTGCGGTCAAGTCCTGCGTCGCCGCGCTCTGCTAGACATATACCAATTGCAATTCTGGTTTCGTCGCCGGATTTGCGCGGGGGCTTTTAAAAAAAAATTCTGGTTGCGGCATTTCAGCTGCCCGCATAGCCGAGCCGTGTGTGTTTAGGGGGCATGGTTCGGAGTGATGAGTACGCTGACGGTCGGGGGCGACCGCGGGACCAGGCTTGAACGAAGAGTAATTGGGGGGAAGAGATAAATCATGCGGTGGAGTAAGCCGTTTGTGTATGCCGCCGGGGCGGCCGTGGGTGCCCTGTACGCGTCAACCGCCCAGGCCAAATATTTCTTCAACTTCCAGCCGCCTGTGACGCCAATCGCGCAGGATTTTCTTTTTATCCACGACCTGTTTCTCGCGATCATCACGGCGATTTTTCTGCTGGCTTTCGGTGTCCTGCTGTACTCGCTGTACAATCACCGCAAGAGCCGCAACGCAAAGCCCGCTACATTTTCGGCGCCGACCACGCGGAAGCTGTGGATATTGAGCTTCATTCCGATTCTCAGTCTCATGTTCATTGACTACGTGGTGCTGGGTATTCCTTCCTTCAACAGCGTCCTGGCGGTTACGAATACCAGCCACCACAAGCTCACGGTGGTGGTGACCGCCAGTCAATGGAAGTGGCATTACGCCTATCCGGCCTACGGCATCCAGTATACCAGCAGCTTGTCCACGCCCACCGATCAGATCTACGGCGACGCGAGGAAGGACAAGCACTTCCTGTTGGAAGTCGACCACCCGATGGTCTTACCGACCAACGAGAAGGTCCTGATCGTCCTGAAATCCGCGGACGTCATCCACGGCTTTTGGGTGCCGGCGTTTGGCGTCAAGATGGATGCGATTCCGGGCTATATCAGGAAGTTGTGGGTGAATGTCGAAAAGCCCGGCGTCTACCGCGGCCAGTGTTCCGAGCTTTGCGGCGTCGGCCATGGTTTCATGCCGATCGTGGTGCGGGCGGAGTCGTCGGCGGGGTTCACCAAATGGGTGGCCTCCGAGCGCGCGAGGGAGGCGGCCACGCAGGAGGCGGCCGAGAAGACCTGGAGTAAAGCGGCCCTGATCGATCGCGGTAAGCAGGTCTTCGATAAGAATTGCGCGGCATGCCATCAGCCGAGCGGCCTCGGCATCCCAGGAGCCTTCCCGCCGATAGCTTGGGGCCATCCGTTCTCCGCCACGCCGGCGATGCTTGCTGACCTGAAAGCTCTCGGCTTCTTCCGAGACGGCAAGATCGTTGGCGGGCCTGTCAAGAATCACATTCATATCGTTCTTGATGGCATCCCGGGGACGCCGATGCCGGCATTCGCCTCGCAGCTTGGCGACGCGGACATCGCCTCGGTGATCACCTTCGAACGCAACGCCTTCGGAAACAACAGCGGCGATATCGTCCAGCCCGAGCAGATCACGACCGCTCGCCCGAAAAGCACGAAGCATCCGAAATAGACATCACAAGTGCCCGATCTCGGAGGAAGCTAGTAATGAGCGTAATGGACGCCCACGCCGGTGAGGGCGAGCACGCCCCCAGGGGAATCACCCGCTGGCTCTACACGACAAACCACAAGGACATCGGCATCCTGTACATGGTGTTCGGGATCGCGATGTTCCTGGTCGGCGGCTTGCTTGCGATGTTGATCCGAGCCGAGTTGCTGACTCCGACCATGAGGATCATGCATCCGGAGCTGTTCAACCAGGTGATCAGCGTTCACGGCCTGGTGATGGTGTTCGGGGCTCTTATGCCATTGACGGCGGGAATGGCAAACTACCTCATCCCCTTGATGATCGGAGCGCCGGACATGGCGCTGCCGCGCATGAACAATTGGAGCTTCTGGCTATTGCCGCCGGCTGCGATCCTGCTCGTCATGCCGTGGTTGCTCAACCTGTTCGGCATTGGGACCGGCACGCTCGATACCGGTTGGACCATGTACGCGCCGCTCTCCATTCAAAGCGGCCCGGGCATGGATTTCGCGATCTTCGCGATTTTTCTTCTCGGCCTGTCATCGACGCTGTTCTCGATCAACGTCATCGTCACGGTGCTGAACACGCGCGCGCCGGGCATGACCATGCACAAGCTGCCGCTCTTCGTGTGGAGCTGGCTGTGGACGGCGCTATTGCTGATCGCCGTGTTCCCGGCGCTGATCGCGGCATCGGTGATGCTGCTCGCCGACCGGCATTTTGGCACGCATTTTTTCAGCGCGGCCGGCGGCGGGGATCCGGTTCTTTGGGTGCACATGTTCTGGTTCTTCGGGCATCCCGAGGTCTATATCCTGCTACTTCCGACGGCTGGCATATTGCCGCAGATTCTGGCGACCTTCGCGCGCAAGCCTATCTTTGGTTACAACATGCAAGTCTATTCTTTCGGCGCGATCAGTCTGCTCTCGGTGGTCGTCTGGGCCCACCACATGTACACCTCGGGCCTTCCCGCGGCGGCGAACCTCTATTTCATGTTCGCCACCATGGCGATCTCCGTTCCGGTGAGTATCCTCTTCTTCTGTTGGTTCGGGACGATCTGGCGCGGCGCCATGACTTTCGAGACGCCGATGCTGTTCTCGCTCGGCTATATCGTGCTGTTCGGCATCGGCGGGCTTACGGGGCTGATCTTGTCGGACGCGGCCGCAGATCAGCAGTATCACGGCAGCTATTTCGTCGTCGCCCACTTTCATTACACGCTCTTCGGCGGGCCGATTCTCGGCGTCATCGCGGCGATCTACTATTACTTGCCCAAGCTGACTGGTCGGATGTACAGCGAAAAGCTCGGCCGGTGGCATTTTTGGCTGACGGTAGCGGCGTTCAACCTGACATTCTTTCCGCAGTTCCTGCTCGGTATCGATGGTATGCCGCGGCGGATTCCCGATTACGCGCTGAAATTCGCGCACCTCAACATGGCTTCAAGCATCGGCGCCTTTTTCCTCGGCGCCTCGCAACTCCTGTTTCTCTACAACATCATCCGCACGGCCGCCGGTTGGGGCAAACCGGCGACCGGTCGCGTATGGGAAGGAGCGGAGGGGCTCGAGTTCACGGTGTCGTCGCCGCCGCCTTACCACACCTTCGCGTCGCCGCCGGTCATACGGTGAGGCGAGAGGTCTCGAGACGACGTCCGATAGGAACGCAACCAACGAGCGGTGAGAAGAGATGAACACGGGAGCGCACGCGGAAAAGGGCGGTTACTTCGTTCCGAGCCCCAGTCCATTTCCCATCACCCTTTCGGTGGGGCTGTTCTTCTTATGCCTGGGTGGCGCTCTGCTGGTGAACGGCAGCGCCGCAGGACCATGGGCGGCCGCAGTGGGCGCGGCGATCATGGTCTTCGGGATCGTCGCCTGGTTCGGAGCGGTCATTCGCGAGAGTCGCGCTGGCGTCTACCACAAGCAGGAGGCCCGTTCCTTCCGGCTCGGCATGTGGTGGTTCATCATTTCCGAGGCGCTGTTTTTCGCCAGCTTGTTCGGGGTGCTGTTCTACGAGCGTGTCATCGCGGTTCCCTGGCTCGCGTCGTTCAGCGCGCATTTCACGCCCTGGGTCGGCTTCAAGGCGGCGTGGCCGACCAGCGGGCCGGCCGGAGCGTCGTTCCGCGTCGTCAATCCTTGGGGTATTCCGGCGCTGAATACCTTGATCCTTCTGACCTCGGCGAGCACGGTGACAGGCGGCCACGATCTCTTGATGAAGGGCGATCGCCGCACCGCGACGCACCTTGTCGGCCTCACGATCCTGCTCGGTCTCGCATTCCTCGGGATGCAGGCGCGGGAGTTCTATGATGCCTACACCACGCTGCATCTGACGTTGCATTCCGGGGTGTACGGGGCAACGTTCTACATTCTGACCGGGTTCCACGCGCTGCACGTGACCATTGGGCTGGTCATGCTGAGTGTCATTTTCGGCCGCTTGACGCGGGGCCATTTCGGTCCCGGAGACCACTTCGGATTCCAGGCAGTGTCGTGGTATTGGCATTTCGTCGACGTGGTGTGGCTGATCCTGTTCGTGTTTGTGTACTGGCTTTAGAGCGGGAGGCGGTCTTGTGGCAGAACTCCTCGGCCTCACGATCTAAGAGCGACAACGGATTCAGGTCTGCAGAGATGAGCCATCTCGATATCACCGCGTTCGCGCGTACGCCGTTGACGGAGACGCCGTTCCCGTTTCTGGTCGTGCCGGAGTTCCTCAAGCCCGAGGCCCTGGCGGCGGTAGCGGCGGACTTCCCGAAAATTTCCGAACCCGGTCTGATGCCCCTGGACGAGTTGCACTATGGCCCGGCCTTCGCCGCTCTTATCGACGACATCCGGGGCGGCGAGCTGGCGGCCGCCTTTTCGGAAAAGTTCGGGATCGATCTTGCGCGCCGGCCGCTGATGATCACCGTGCGTGGCCGCTGCCAGGCCAAGGATGGCCGTATTCATACCGACAGCGAGAGCAAGCTCGTCACGGCCCTTCTCTATCTCAATCCGCCGTGGCAGGGCGAGGGCGGGCGGTTGCGGTTCCTCCGCGGCCCCGAGGATCTCGACGATGCCATTGCCGAGGTGTCGCCGGATGGCGGAACGCTTGCCGCCTTTCGCCGCACCGCATGTTCCTACCACGGGCACCAGCCTTATGTCGGCGAGCGGCGCTACGTGATGTTCAATTGGATGGCGGACGCGGGGGTCAGGGGACGCGAGCTTCTGCGCCACCGTATCTCGGCGCGGGTGAAGCGGGTGTTGCATGGCGTTGCTTGAGGAAAGCCAAGCGGACGGGGCGGCACATATCGCGGCGAGGATCGCGGCAGGCCGCTGCGTCGGGCAGCCCTTTCGGCACTGGCTCTTGGACGAGGTTTTGCCGTCTCGGCTTGCGGAAGGGGTCGGCGCCTTGCCCGTCTGGTCGCCCGCGATCGGCGATACTCTCGGCCGGCGCGAAACCCATAACAGCACGCGGGTCTTCGTCTCGCCAGGGAACCAGGCGCGCTTTCCCGTCTGCGCGGCGCTCGCGCGGACCTTTCAGCATTTGGCCGTCCTGAGCCAGATCGAGGCAGCCTACGGGGTCGATCTCGGCGGCAGCTATCTGCGCATCGAATACTGCCAGGATCACGACGGCTTTTGGCTGGAGCCCCATACCGACATCACGGTGAAACGGCTGACCATGCTGGTCTACCTCTCGGTCGGGCCGGAGGCCGCCGATTGGGGCACGGACGTCTACGATTCAGATCTTGAACGGGTCGGCCGCGCGCCGGGCGGCTTCAACTGCGGCCTGGTTTTCGTGCCTGGCGCGGATACCTGGCATGGCTTCCATCCGCGCCCGATCCGCGGCGTGCGCCGCTCGCTGATCGTCAATTACGTGTCGCCCGAATGGCGGGCGCGGCATGAACTGGCCTTTCCCGACCGGCCGGTTCCCTAAGCCTCGGCGGCGCCGCAGCGCGAAAGCGGCCAAATACGGCTATCGGCGTCCGCTTGCGGGCCGCGTTTAAACCGGCTTGCGTGCGCGCACGGTTCTGCAGACAATCCTGCGCCAGATGAGGCCGGATTATACGGTCGGTGCTGAGCATCCAAAGTCCCCCGCCGCGCGGGGTCCGTGGCATGGCTGGTCGGTCGCCCGGCGCAATCGCGAGAAACTAAAACAAAGAGGGAACGCCAGCTATGAATGCCAACGCCCGGCAGATTCTCCGCGGCCGCCATTTTTTCGCCAATCCCGGCCCGACCAATATCCCGGATGCGGTGCTGCGCGCGATCGATCGGCCGACCATCGACTTCAACGACGCCGAATTCCTGCCGGTCTATAGCGCGGTCTTCGAGGGCATCAAGCGGATTGTTGGGACCAGCCAGAATCTGTTCATGTATACGGGCTCCGGCCATGCCGCCTGGGAGGCGACGCTGACCAATCTGCTGTCGCCCGGCGACGCAGTTCTGATGGTGGAATCGGGCTATTTCTCCGAGAGTTGGGGCAAGATGGCCGCGGCGCACGGGCTCGACGTCCGCACGGTCGCCACGGATTGGCGGCAGGGCGCCGACATGGCGCAGCTCCGCGCCGCGCTGGACGCCGACCACGCGCGGGCGATCAAGGCGGTCTGCGTCGTGCACAACGAGACCGCGACCGGCATGATGCTCCCGTTGCCGGAGGTGCGGGCGGCGCTCGACGCCACGCGCCACCCGGCGCTGCTCCTGGTCGATACCATTTCGTCGCTCGGCAGTCTCGCCTTTCGCATGGACGCCTGGGGCATCGACGCGGCGGTGGGCGGCAGCCAGAAGGGGCTGATGAACCCGGCCGGGCTCAGCTTCACCGCCGTTTCCGAAAAGGCCATGGCCGCGCATGAAAAGGCGAAGCTCGGGCGGTTTTATTTCGATTGGACGGTGATGCTGAACCGCAGCCCGCACAAGAGCTTTGTCGGCACCGTGCCGGTGAACGCCTTCTACGGCCTCGACGCGGCGATCAAGATGATCGAGGAGGAGGGGCTCGAGAACGTAGTGGCGCGCCATCATCGCCTGGCAGAGGGCGTGCGCCGGGCGGTTGCGGTCTGGGCCGGCAACCACGGACCGCAACTCTTTTGCGCCAATCCCTCACGCGTCTCCGATTCGGTCACGGCGGTCCGCATGCCGGAAGGGTTTGACGCCGAGGTCCTGCGCGCCGCCGTGCGCGGGCGCTTTAACGTTAGTTTGGGCGGCGGACTTGGGCCGCTGGCCGGTCAGGTCTTCCGCATCGGCCATATGGGCGACCTCAACGAGCCGATGGTGCTCGGCGTCCTGGCGGCGGTGGAGATGGCGTTACGGCAAGGCCGCGTACCGCACGGTCGCGGCGGCGTCGAGGCGGCGATGGCCTATTTCAGCGGCGACTGAGCGCCGCCGCGAACCTAGCCGCTCAATGCACCGGCCGCGCGGACAACGGCGCGGTCGGCTGTGGATGACTGCGGTTGCCGTGGAGCGGTTGCCGGACCGGAGAGAGGATACCGCCGGCAACCGCGCCGCGCGTTGAGCGTGTGGTCAGGCCTTGGGGGCGAACAGCACGCACCAGCCATGCGGGCTGATGCTGCCTGCGACCATTTTGCAGGTCCCGTCGGCGGTTGCGGTTTTGCCCGGAATGAAGTGAACGCAGCCGTCGCACTGCTGCTTGCCGTGGGGGGTCGCCTGATACATGGCCGTTGCCTGGGCGACCTTGGGCGCCGCGGCCTGCGCTGGCTGGATGCGGGCGAGCGTGCTGGCGGCGACAACACCGGCTGCGACAGCGGCGCCGTGCTTGAAAAGCTCGCGCCGAGAGGGGTCGAACGCCTTGCTGGTCTTTTTCACGATTAGCTCCGGTAAGGATGTGTGACGGTCTAAAGGGTGGAACGCTGGATTTGGGCCATCTGACTCGGAGAAGATGGCGCTCGATCTAGTGTTCGCAAGGATAGAAAGTATCAAATCCTAGCAACTGTCTTTGACCTCGATCAATAATAATGCGGTGGACGGACAGCCGCGACAAAGTGGCGCAGCGTCGGCCGGAAAGCAAGGCGGATCGCCTGGGCGCGACTTGAAAAGCTATGGCAAGGCGGGTCCGGGCGGGCCTTAGCGAATGCCCGCGCGCATGAAGCTCTGCACGAACTGGCGCTGGAAGATGAGGAAGGCGAGGAGCAGCGGCGCTGAGGTCATCAGCGCCGCCGCGCTGATGACCGACCAGTTGACGCCTTGATCGGCGGTCGAGAAAACCTGAAGGCCGACGGTGAGGACGCGGCTGGCGGTGGTGTTGGTGACAATGAGCGGCCACAGGAAATCGTTCCAATGGAAGCTCACCGAGACCAGGCCATATGCGATCAGGACGGGGCGCGCGAGGGGCAGGTAGACCCGCCGGAGCACGGCGATGGGGCCGGCGCCTTCGATCCGCGCCGCTTCCTCCAATTCCTTCGGCACGCTCATGAAGGTCTGGCGCAATAGGAAGACGCCGAAAGCCGAGGCGAAATAGGGTAAGCCGACCGCGAGCAAATGGTTGACGAGACCGAGTGCCGCGGTGGTGCGGTAGTTCTCGACGATCAGCATGTTCGGCATGATCAGGAGCTGCACGAGGATCAGCGAGAAGAACAGATTGCGGCCGAGGAAGCGGTAACGCGCAAAGGCATAGGCCGCGAGGGAGCAGATTACGAGCTGCGCCGCCAAGGTCATGGTGATGACAAGAAACGTATTGAGGAAGTAGCGGGCAAAGGGCGCGGCATTCCAGGCGCTGACGAAGTTCTCGAGGGTAAGTGGCGCGAACGGATCGAAGCGGGTGGAGAAGGCGAAGGGATGAAACGCTGCCCAGAGGGCAAAGATCAGCGGTGCCAGCCATAATCCGGCCAGTGTCCAGGCGGCGATGGCGGTGAGTCGGTTTGCGGTCATCGGTAATGCGTCCGGCGGCCGATAAAGAGGAATTGCGCCAGCGCCGCAAGTGCCAGGATGGCCACCAGCACGACGGTCAGGGCCGCCGCGTAGCCGCCATCCCAATATTGGAAGGCGGTTTGGTAAATGTAATAGAGCAAGAGGTTGCTGGCGTTGTCCGGGCCGCCCTGGGTCAGCACGAAGAGCGAATCGACCAGGCTGAAAGCGCCGATGACGGCGTTGACCAGGACGAACAGCGTGGTTGGGCCAAGCAGCGGCAAGGTGACGCGGCGGAAGCTGTGCCAGCGCGAGGCACCCTCGACGGCGGCGGCTTCACGCAGGCTTGGCGGAATCTGCTGCAAGGCGGCGAGGTAGAAGATCATGAAAAAACCGGCCTGTTTCCAGATCGCCACCATCGTCACGGCCCAAAGCGCTGTCGCCGGCTCGCCGAGCCAATTGACCCCAGGCAGGCCGAGGCGGTTGAGCAGCTGATCCAGCAGGCCGTAGCCGGGCGTGTAGAAGAAAAGCCAGATATTGGCGGCGGCAATCAGCGGCAGCACCGTCGGGGTGAAATAAGCCATGCGCGCAAAACCGCGGCCTGGGATGCGCGCGTCGACCAGGAGCGCCATCGCGAGGGCGAGCGCGACGGAGAGGGGGATAGAGCCGGCCGCGTAAAGCAGATTGTTTGCCAGCACCTCGCGGAAGGTGGGGTCGGCGATCATCTGGCGGAAATGCGCGAGGCCGATGAAATGCGACGGGCGGTGCGCGAGCGGCGTCGAATAGAGGCTTTGCACCAGGGTTGCCGCGGCCGGGTAGAGGGTGAAAACGACAAGGAACAGCAAGGCGGGCGCGATCAGCGCCCAGGCGACAACGTGATCGCCGAGCCGAAAGGCGCGGACCCGGGGCAGGGTTGGGGCAATAACGGCCATGATCTTCTCGATAGGGGTCGGTGGCCTGCCACGCACGCGCGCCCCGTGCGCTGATCGCAGGGGGCGCGCAACGCGGCGTCGTTTCAGACGCGGTAACGCTGCAGGATGGCGTCGGCGTCGGCTTGGGCCTTCTTCAGCGCTTCCGCCGGTCCCTTCTGGCCGGTGAGGGCGGCCTGTAGGGCATTGTTGAAGACCTGGGTGACGCGCTGGTTTTCATGGGTGGAAAGCTCGGGCTCGGCATATTTCAGCTGGTCTCGGGCCACCGCGGCCGCCGGGAAGCCGGCCAGGTAGCGCTTGAGCGCCGGGGTTTCCCAAGCGGCCGGGCTGGTGGCGATGTAGCCGGTCTGCATGCCCCAGTCGGCGGTCTGTTCGGGCGCGGTGACCCAGCGGATGAAGCGCAGCGCGGCGGCGCGTTCCTCGGCCGTGGTGTTGGTGAAGACGTAGAGGTTGCCGCCGCCGGTCGGCGCGCCGCGGCGCTTGTGCTTCGGCAGCATGCCGACGCCGAACGGGAAAGGGGCGTGCTTGCGCACATTGGTCAGGTTGCCTGTGGTGGTCCACATCATCGCGCACCGGCTTTTGAAGAAATCCTGCGGCGTCGTGCCCCAATTAATGATGCCGGCCGGCATGACGCGCGCCTTGCGCGAGAGGTCGACCATGTAGTCCAGCGCGCCGATGGTCTCGGGGCTGTCGAAATAGGTCCGGGTGCCATCGGCCGCCGCGAGGTGCGTCTGGCCGTTTTCGATCGCGAGGCCTTGGAACAGCCAGTAGGGGAAACCGGACGAGGGAATCTGCAACCCCCATTCGGTGGCGCTTTTCGGATTGTGTGCGCGGGTGAGGCGGCGGGCGTAGTCGCGCATTTCGTCCCAATTGGCCGGTGCGCGGTCCGGATCGAGACCGGCGGATTTGAACGCGGTCTTGTTCCAGTAGAGCACGGGAGTGGAGCGTTGGAACGGCACGCTCCAGGTCTTGCCTTTCAGGCGCGAGTTGGCGAGGAAGGCGGGATAGAAGCCGTTCAGCCAAGCGTGATCGCCCTGCGTCAGATCCTCGATCGGAACCAGAACACCCTGGTCGTAGTAGGTGAAGATGTCGACGGAGAGCGCGACCGCGAGCTTCGGCGCGCTGGCGCCGCCGCCGTGAAGCGCGGTCAGCGCCTTGACGGTGGTGTCCTGATAGCTGCCGGTATAGATCGGGTGGACGCGGATGCCGGGATTGGCGCGATGAAAGGCGGCGGCGTAGCCGTCCATGATCTTGGCGATGGGGCCGCCCACGGCGACCGGGTAGTATATCGGCAGATCGATCACCTTGCCGGCGCGGGCCACGGTCGGCAGGGCGGCGGCGACGGCGGACGCGCCCGAGAGTTTCAGGAAGTTGCGGCGGTGCATGACGGTCTCCGGTGGGTTGTGAACAGTTCAGGACAAGGGGAAGTCGGATCGGGCAGACGCCCCCCGCTGGCGGCGTCAAAGAGGTTGATTGCCTCTCGGCTCCAGCCGAGCTTGAGCCGCTCGCCCAATCGCGGGCGAAGGCGGCCTGGAACGCGCGCCGAGACGAGGTGCGGGCCGACGCGGCAGGCAATCACGGCGTCGGCGCCAAGGTATTCCATGGCTTCAACCTCGGCGGCGATGCCCGCGCCGTCCTCCGTCACCTCGATTCGCTCCGGCCGAAGCCCAAGCACGCGGCCGGCCCCGGGACCCGAGATATCGACGCGCTGGCCAGTGCCTTCGATCACCGGGCCATCGGGGCCGTCGCCGAGCGGCAGCAGGGTCATCGGCGGCGTGCCGATGAAGCGGGCGACAAAAAGGCTCTCCGGGCGCTCGTAAAGCGCGTCCGGCGAGGCGATCTGCTCGATGCGACCGTGATTCATGATCACCACCAGATCGCCCACGCCCAACGCTTCGGCTTGGTCGTGGGTGACATAGAGCACGGTCATGTCGAACGCACGCGCCAGACTCTTCAACTCGCGGCGCATTTCGTGCCGGAGCTTGGCGTCGAGGTTGGAGAGCGGCTCGTCCATCAGGACCGTGCGCCGGCCGCCGATGATGGCGCGACCCAAGGCGACGCGTTGTTGCTGGCCGCCGGAGAGCTGCGCCGGCTTGCGCTGCAGCAGTGCTTCCAGGCCGAGAAGTTCGCTGGTCTCGCGCAGCCGGCGCGTGCGTTCGTCGCGCGGCGTCCGCCGTAGCTTGAGGCCGAACAAGAGGTTTTCGGCGACGCTGAGGTGGGGGAACAGGGCGTAGCTCTGAAACACCATGCCGAGTTCGCGTTGTCCCGGCGGAAGATCGGTGACGTCGCGACCATGGAGTGTGATGCGGCCCGCGTCCGGCCGCTCCAAGCCGGCGACAAGCCGCAGCAGGGTGGTTTTGCCGCAACCGGAGGGACCAAGCACCACGGCGAAGCGGCCGGGCTCGATCGCCAGGCTCACCGCATCGGTGGCGCAATGGTCTCCGTAGGACTTGCTGACGGTGTCGAGGGTGATCGCATGCATCGGTGGGAGGATAGGGATGCATTGTGACAGGGCGATGAAAGCGGGCGTTTCAAAGAGCCATTTCGACCGACGCCTGCGGACGGGGCCTCGGCCGGCGTGGCCGCCCCGTCGTGTGCCGAGGTCCCCGAGCCCGCGGTGGCGGCACTTGGCTAGGGGGCTTTGGAAAGCCTTGGCGAGACGGGCCGCCGTCGTGGGGCTAAGCGCTTCCCTGATCGTGCCGGAAGGCACGCGGCGATTTACCGACGTGGCGCGTGAAAAAGCGCGAGAAATAGGCAGGGTCGGCAAAGCCTAGGGAATAGGCGACATTGGCGATCGAGAGATTGGAATAGAGGAGAACCCGTTTGGCCTCGAGCACGGCGCGTTGGTCGAGCATCTCGGACGGCGGCTGGCGGGCGATGCGGGCGCAGGCGCCGCGCAATTGCGCGACGCTGGCGCCGAGCGCGGCGGCGTGGGTCGCGACCGGCTCGCGCAGCCGGAAGCGTTCTTCGATGCGGTGGCGGTAGCGCGCCACGAGTTCCGATTGGTGCCCCGGCATCGGCAGTGCCTGCGCCGATGCGGGGCCGAGGACGCGCAGGGCGACGACCATCAGCGCCAGCAGTCCGGCATCGGCGGCGGCGCGATGGCCGGGCGCGGCCCAGCCGAGCTCGCGCATCAGCCCGGTCGCTGCGGCGCGGACTTCGACGTCGTCTTCCGGGGCCAGGTCGATGATGGCAACGGCGCGGAACAAGCCCTGCAAATCGGCGTCGCGACGGGCAATTTCCTGTAGATAGCCGGTGGCGAAGGTGACCACCGATCCGCGCGATTCGGCTTCCCAGGCGAAACCATGCACGGTGCCGGCGGGAACGATCATCAGGCAGGGGGCGGTGAATCTGTGGGCCTCGCTTTCCACCCGCATGGCGCCGCCGCCCGCGGCGATATGGAACAGGTGATTGAGTTCAAGGTGGGCGTGCGGACGTATGGTCCACTCGCTCGGGCGCGAACGATCATCCAAGCTTTCTACATGAACGAAGCGCTCGCTAACGGCCCTGTGCGGTTCGCCATAAAGGTAAAAACGAGGAATTGTCATGCGGTAATTGATCGTAATTGAACCAAAATATCAACTTGAAAGAATGTCGAATTATCCAACTTTTTTAAAATCCTGTCCATGGCGCCCAGCACTTGGTGCTTTATTTTTGGACTAATACCAAACGCTGCGAAGGCGGCCGACGAAAAGGAGGAAGTTCTGCGTACCCAGGTTGCCATTATCGGCGCCGGCCCGGCCGGCATGTTCCTCGCCCATCTTCTCCGCGCCGAGGGCATCGAGGCTGTGGTTATCGAGCGCCAGACGCGCGACTACGTCGAAGGCCGGGTTCGTGCCGGCGTCCTCGAGCAGATCACGGTCTCGATGATGGAGGCGCTCGGCCTCAGCGCGCGCATGCGCCGCGAAGGCCTTGTTCACAATGGGATCAATATCGCGGTCGAGGGTGAACCCTTCCGGATCGACTTCGCGGCGCTCACCGGCGGCTCGACGGTGATGGTCTACGGCCAGCAGGAGGTGATGCGGGATCTGTTCGATGCCGCGGGACCCCGTGGCATCGACATCGTCTGGCAGGCGGAGAAGGTCACACCGCACGATATCACGGGCGATCGGCCGTTCGTCACTTGGCAGAAAGATGGCGTCGAGACCCGGCTCGACTGCGACTTTATCGCCGGTTGCGACGGTTATCACGGCGTCAGCCGCGGCGCGATGCCGTCTTCGGTGCTGAAGACGTTCGAGCGGGTCTATCCCTTCGGCTGGCTCGGACTGCTCGCCGACGTGCCGCCGGCCGACGAAGAGCTGGTCTATGCCAAGCATTCGCGTGGCTTTGCCCTGGCCTCGATGCGCTCGCCGACGCGGAGCCGCTATTACATCCAATGTTCGCTCGACGAGAAGCTCGAGGATTGGCCGGACGATCGTTTCTGGGACGAGGCTTGCCTACGCCTCGGGCCGACGGTCGCGGCCAAGGTGACGCGCGGCCCCTCGTTCGAGAAATCCATTGCGCCGCTCAGGAGCTCGGTCTGCGAGCCGATGCGCCACGGGCGGCTGTTCCTCGCCGGCGACGCCGCTCATATCGTTCCGCCAACCGGCGCCAAGGGGTTGAACCTGGCGGTTTCGGACGTGACCATGCTGGCGGAGGCGCTGGTTGCCTACTACCGGACCAATTCGGCACACGCCCTGGATGGCTATTCGGCGCGTGCGCTGGCCCGGGTCTGGAAGGCAGAACGGTTCAGCTGGTGGTACACGTCGCTGACCCATCTTTTCGCGGACATGGATGATTTCTCGCGCCGCATCCAGGCGGCCGAACTGGACTACATCCGAACCTCGCCGGTGGCGCAAAGATCGCTTGCCGAAAACTACGTCGGGCTTCCATTGTCGTGAGCGTGGGGTCCGTATTTCGCGAAGATGCGACCGTCGCGCCTGAGGCGCGGCTTGATGAGGGAGCAGGAAATGACCGATGAGACCGCCACCGGAACGGCAGGTGTGGAGCAGCCACCCTCGCTCTTTCCGGACTATCGCTCGACCGTGCTGCGGGCACCGCGACAGCCACTGGCCG
>JAJYTL010000012.1 GCA_021793055.1 Pseudomonadota bacterium | reverse complement strand
GCGGCGGAAACCGGCTTGGCTCAAGGCGTGGTGCAGACGGTCCGGGTCCTCGCCGGCGAGCAGCGTCACCACCTTGCGCTCGAAGCGGCCCGGCAAATACGGACAAGGGGTCGGCGGCGTGGCAAAAAAATGCCGCAAGGGAATTTGTACCCGGTGTTTCACCGCCCTGTCCTCTCTCCGAGGTGCCTCCGCCCGTATCAAGTCCGACGCCGGAACAAATCGACGTCCACGTCCGATCAGCTTAGGGAGGAACACCCCCTTGGGCAAGCCCCCCGGCCGAACCGGGAGCGGGGGCACCGGCAGTCGTCCGGGGGCGAAAGGCTGCGCGCCGCTCTTCCGCCGCGCCCGGCCGCGAAGCCGCTTCGCGCCGCACGGCTGTTATGGCATAACAATGCCCTGGAGCAGGAGTGCCCGGAATCTCGGCCGTGCGCCCCGGCGATCTTGCTTCCGGTCAATGGATCGGCGCTTGAGCAACGCCCCCATCGCGACAAGGCGGGGCGGGCGAGCGCCGGGGCGCGGCAAAGCGTCGCAGCAATGGGGAGGAACATGCAGCTCGCCAAACGCATGGGAGAGCTCGGAACCGAAAGCGCGTTCGAGGTTCTCGCTCGGGCCAAGGCTCTGGAGGCGAAAGGCCGCTCGATCATCAACCTCGGGATCGGACAGCCCGATTTTCCGACCCCGTCGCATATCGTTGAGGCCGGGCGCAAGGCCTTGGCCGACGGTCATCACGGCTACACGCCCTCGAACGGCATCCTGCCGCTGCGCGAGACGGTGAGCGCTCATCTCCGCGAGCGCTATGGCGTCGAGGTCAATCCCGACGACGTCGTGATCGTGCCGGGGGGCAAGGTCACCATGGCCTTCGCCATGCTGATGTTCGGCGAGCCGGGCGCCGAGATCCTCTATCCCGATCCGGGATTTCCCATCTACCGCTCGATGATCGCTTTTTCCGGCGCGACGCCGGTGCCCTATCCGTTGCCGGAATCCTTGGGCTTCGGCATGAGCGCGGACGACGTCTTGGCCCGCATCACCGAGCGCACCCGGCTGATTATCCTGAACAGCCCCGGCAATCCGACCGGCGGCGTGGTCGCGCCGGATGAGGTCAGGAAACTCGCCGCCGGCCTCGTGCGCTGGCCCGAGGTCGTGGTGATGTCGGACGAGATCTATAGCCGGCTCATCTATGGCAATGCCGAGCATTTCAGCCTGCTCAACCTGCCGGAGCTGCGCTCGCGGCTGATCCTGCTCGACGGCTGGTCGAAGACCTATGCTATGACCGGCTGGCGGCTCGGTTTCGGGGTCTGGCCGTCAGGTCTCGCCGAACTCGCGACGCGGCTCGCCATCAACACCCATTCCTGCGTCAATGCGGCGACGCAATATGCCGGTATCGCGGCCCTCACCGGGCCGCAGGACGCGGTGGCCACCATGCATGCCGCTTTCGCCGAGCGCCGCGACGTCGTGGTCGAGGAGTTGAATCGTATTGCCGGCATCCGCTGCGCCAGTCCGGGCGGCGCCTTCTACGCCTTCCCCAACATTTCCGGCACCGGCTTCGATTGCCGCACGCTGCAGGACCGGCTTCTGGAGGAGGCGGGGGTCGCCGCCATTGCCGGCACCAGCTTCGGCGGTTTTGGCGAGGGCTATATTCGGCTTTCCTATGCCAACTCGGTGGAAAATATCCGCCTTGCTATCGCGCGCATCGCCGATTGGCTCGGATCCAATCGCAAGCCGGTTGCCGACTGAAAGATGTGACGACCCTTGATCTTTCGGCTAAAATTTAGGCGTTGTGCACGAAAAATAGTCTCCTTCTTGCCGTTTTGGCCGCCCTAAGGTGGCAGAAGCCTTGAATTTGTCCTTCGCTTGCCGGTTGGCACGGGCCATGCTATTGCGCATAAAGCAGGCTCTGGTTACGAAAGTTCCGGCCCGCGCCGGCCGGAAGGCGCCGGCTTTGCCTCTAAGGGGGCTGCGTTGACAGGGAGCGGGAGGCCTTGCCCGATCCTGAAGGGAATCGACCCATGAAGAAAATCGAAGCGATCATCAAGCCGTTCAAGCTCGACGAAGTCAAAGAAGCCCTGCATGAGGTCGGCCTCCAGGGAATCACCGTTACGGAAGCCAAGGGCTTCGGCCGCCAAAAGGGCCATACCGAACTCTACCGGGGCGCGGAGTATGTGGTCGACTTTCTGCCTAAGGTCAAAATCGAGGTGGTGCTGGACGAGTCCCTCGTCGAGCGCGCCATCGAGGCGATCACGCAGGCGGCCCGCACCGGCCGTATCGGCGACGGCAAGATCTTTGTCACCAATGTCGAGGAAGCCATCCGCATTCGCACGGGCGAACGGGGCAACGACGCCATCTGATCGCCGCCGCTCCTGTCGGCGACGAACCAGCAACCCGCGAACAATCTAGCAATCAGGGGACCGATATGGCCGCAACCAAGGGGACTGATACTCCCATGAAGACCGTTTTGAAGACCATCAAGGAACAAGACGTCAAATACGTCGACTTCCGCTTTACCGACCCGCGCGGCAAGTGGCAGCACCTCACCATGCCCGTCAGCGAGATCAACGAGGGCCTGCTCAAGGAAGGCATCATGTTCGACGGGTCCTCGATCGCCGGCTGGAAGGCGATCAACGAGTCCGACATGACCCTGATGCCGGACGTCTCGACCGCCGTGCTCGATCCCTTCATGGCGCAGACCACTATGATCCTGGTCTGCGACGTGCTCGAGCCGACCACCGGTCAGCCCTACGCCCGCGATCCCCGTTCGGTCGCCCGCGCCGCGGAGCGCTACATGGCGTCGAGCAAGCTGGCGGACACCGCCTACTTCGGGCCGGAAGCCGAGTTCTTCGTGTTCGACGACGCGCGCTTCAAGGTCGGCATGAACGAGAGCTACGTCTTCCTCGATGATGTTGAGGGGCCGTACAATTCAGGCCGCGTCTACGAAGGCGGCAACACCGGTCACCGGCCGCCGGTCAAGGGCGGCTATTTCCCGGTGCCGCCGGTGGACACCACCACCGATCTGCGCAGCGAGATGCTCTCCACCGTGGCCGCGATGGGCGTTACGGTCGAGAAGCATCACCATGAGGTGGCGCCGAGCCAGCACGAGCTCGGGATTCGCTTCGATACCTTGCTGAAGTCCGCCGACGCGATGCAGATCTACAAGTACGTGGTCGCCAACGTCGCCCATTCCTACGGCAAGACGGCGACCTTCATGCCGAAGCCGATCAAGGGCGACAACGGCTCGGGCATGCATACCCATCAATCGCTGTGGAAGGCCGGCAAGCCGCTGTTCGCCGGTTCGGGCTATGCCGATCTTTCCGATACCGCCCTGCATTACATCGGCGGCATCATCAAGCACGCCAAGGCGCTCAACGCTTTCACCAACCCGACGACGAACAGCTACAAGCGTCTGATCCCCGGTTTCGAGGCGCCCGTGCTGCTCGCCTATTCGTCGCGCAACCGCTCGGCGTCCTGCCGCATCCCGTTCACCGCCGGGCCGAAGACGAAGCGCGTCGAGGTGCGGTTCCCCGATCCGGCCGCCAATCCCTATTTCGCCTTCGCGGCGATGCTCATGGCGGGCCTCGATGGGGTGAAGAACAAGCTCAACCCCGGCAAGCCGATGGACAAGAACCTCTACGATCTGCCGCCGGAAGAGCTAAAGGAGGTGCCGACGGTGTGCGGCTCGCTGCGCGAGGCCTTGCAGGCGCTCGACGCCGATCGCGCCTTCCTCAAGCAGGGCGGCGTGTTCAGCGACGATCTGATCGACGGTTATCTGGAGCTCAAGTGGGAGGAGGTCTATGCCATGGAGCATAGCCCCCATCCGATCGAGTTCCAGATGTACTACTCGGTCTGATCGGCCCAGGCCATCGACGAGGCATCGAACCCCCGCCGGGCGACCGGCGGGGGTTTTTTCCATTCCGGCCGGTTCTGGCCGACGATCTCGATCCGCACCGGCGCGAGGCCGCTGGCCCGCATGTGCAAGATGCGCGCGGCGCCGGCCGAAAGGTCGAGAACGCGGCCGCGTACGTAGGGGCCGCGGTCGTTGATCCGCACCGTGACCGAACGGCCGTTCTTGAGATCGGTGACCCTGATCCAGGTGTTAAGAGGAAGCCAGCGGTGCGCCGCGGTAAAGCCGCGCGGGTTGTAGCGTTCGCCGCTCGCGGTGCGATGGCGGGTGCGGCCGTACCACGAGGCGATGCCGGTCTGGTAATAGGCGGTTGGCGTCCAACGCGGCCCGGCGTCGACATGTCGCTCCGCCGGCTGTCGTCGGTGTTTCAGGGACACCGACGGGCTCGTGGCCGGCGCGGCGCGATAGATCGCGGGCGGAAGGCTTATCACAGGCATCAGGAGTCTCCGTTCGATCGGCCATCAACGCGTGCCCGATCTAACGGAGGGAGGCTGGGCGCGGCAAATGACAAAGTTGAAGCATGATCGTGACGGTCTTGAAAAGACTAGGCTTTTCGCGACGGTCCAGGGCGAGGCGGGATTCCCGCGCCGGCTTTTCCGCTCAGAGTTTGCGCGGGCGGCCGTCGTCGCCGATTGCGACGTAGACGAACGTGCCCTCAGTGACGCGGATGACCGAGGGGTCCTTGCGCCGCGTCACCAGGGTTTCCAGCGCGACGGTGATCGAGGTGGTTCCGGTCTTGACCACCTCGCCGTAGACCGAAACCACGTCGCCGACGCGGATCGGATTGTTGAAGGTCATCGCCGTCACCGCCACCGTCGCCACCCGGCCGTCGGTCACCTGGCTGGCCAGGATGCCGCCCGCGATATCCATCTGCGACATCACCCAGCCGCCGAAGACGTCGCCGTTCGAGTTGACGTCCGAGGGCATGGGGACGGCGCGAATAACCGGTTCGCGGTGCGCCGCGGCTGACAGCGCGTATTTGCCCGGAGCGATCGGTTCGGCCATGGATTCCCCGGATGTTGTTGTTTGTGGAAACCCTACCCCCTATACTCTGAAACCCATAGCTTATCCACTGTTTTGCCCGGCATGAACGATCTGTTCCACTCCGCCGGCCGTCTGGCCGCCAGCTACTCGGCCAAGGACATCGAGGTTCTGGAGGGGCTCGAACCGGTGCGCCGGCGCCCCGGCATGTATATCGGCGGCACCGACGACCGCGCCTTCCATCATCTCGCGGCCGAGGTGCTCGACAACGCCATCGACGAGGTGGTGGCGGGTTTCGCGAGCCGAATCGAGGTGACGCTTGGAAGCGACGGCCTCCTCGCCATCGCCGACAACGGCCGCGGCATCCCGGTCGACCGCCATCCCAAGTTCAAGGACAAGTCGGCGCTCGAGGTCATCCTGACCACGCTTCATTCCGGCGGCAAATTCTCCGGCAAGGTCTACAAGACCTCGGGCGGGCTGCACGGCGTCGGGCTTTCCGTGGTGAATGCGCTGTCCGACCGCTTGACCATCGAGGTCGCGCGCGACCAGGCGCGCTGGACGCAAACCTACGAGCGCGGCCGGCCGACGGGAAAGCTCAACAAGGAAGGCCCGGCCGGCAACAAGCACGGCACGACGGTCACCTTTCATCCCGATCCGCAGATTTTCGGCGACAAGGCGCATTTCGACCCGGCGCGGCTGTTTGCCATGGTGCGGGCCAAGGCCTATCTGGTGCGCGGCGTCGAGATCCGCTGGCATTGGCCGGACGGCGCGAAAAGCGCCGCGGCGCCGGAGAAGGCGGTGCTGCATTTCCCGGGCGGGCTCGGCGATTTTCTCGCCGCCGAGCTCGAAGGCCGCGCGACGGTGACGCCGGCGCCCTTCGTCGGCCGCGCCGAATTTCCCGATGGCAAGGGCAGCGTCGAATGGGCGATCGCCTGGCCCGAGGACGGTGAAGGCGGCATCAGTTCCTATTGCAACACCATCCCGACACCGGAAGGCGGCACCCACGAGGCCGGCCTGCGCGCCGGCTTGAGCCGCGGCCTCAAGGCTTATGGCGAGCTGGTCGGCAATCGCCGCGCGGCGCAAATCGCGCCCGATGACGTGCTCGGCGCGGCGAAGGCGCTCTTGTCGGTATTCATTCCCGAGCCGCAATTCCAGGGCCAGACCAAGGAGCGGCTTGCCTCGGCGGATACCACGCGCCTTGTCGAGGCGGTGGCCAAGGATCACTTCGATCATTGGCTCTCGGGCGCGCCGGCGAGCGCCAACGCGCTGCTTTCGGCCATTATCGAGCGTGCCGAGGAGCGGCTGAAGCGCCGCGAGCAGCGCGATATCGGCCGCAAGTCGGCGACGCGCAAGCTGCGCCTGCCAGGCAAGCTCTCCGATTGCACACGCGACGCCGCCGCCGGCACTGAGATATTTCTCGTCGAGGGCGACTCCGCCGGCGGCTCGGCCAAACAGGCGCGCGATCGCGCGACGCAGGCGGTGCTGCCTCTGCGCGGGAAAATCCTCAACGTCGCCCAGGCCGCGAGCGGCAAGCTTTCCGGCAATCAGGAGCTTTCCGACCTGGTCCAGGCGCTTGGCTGCGGCATGGGCGAGCGCTTTCGCGAGCAGGATCTGCGCTACGAGCGGGTCATCATCATGACTGACGCCGATGTCGACGGCGCCCATATCGCCTCGCTCCTGATGACCTTCTTCTATCGCGAGATGCGGCCGCTGGTCGCGGCCGGCCATCTCTACCTCGCCGCGCCGCCTCTCTATCGCCTGAGCCGCGGCGGCACCGTCGCCTATGCCCGCGACGACCGTCACAAGGACGAGCTTTTGCGCACCACCTTCGCCAAGGGCAGCAAGGTCGAGATCGGCCGCTTCAAGGGTCTCGGCGAGATGATGCCGGCGCAGCTCAAGGAAACCACCATGCAGCCCGGCAAGCGCAGCCTCTATCGCGTCGTGCTGCCGCAGGATCGCGAGAGCCTTGCCGCCACCGATCTCAGGGTCGAAAGCCTGATGGGGCGCAAGCCCGAGTTGCGTCTCGCCTTCATCCAGGAAAACGCCCCGACGGTGGAAAACCTCGACGTCTAGCGCACGATGATTTTGGGGCGAAACGACCCAAAATCACGTCCGTGCGCTGGTGCTGTGTCTGGGATCATGCTCCGAGGCCGGTGAGGCCACTAGCAAGTGTCGGGCTCTTCGGGTAGGCTCAGGCCATGGCGGAAGTCGAAAAAACCCTGGTGCTGACCGGCGCGAGCCGTGGCATCGGCCATGCGACCGTGAAGCGGTTCTCGGCCGCAGGCTGGCGCGTCATCACCGTGTCGCGGCAAGCCTTCTCGGAGGATTGCCCGTGGGAGGGCGGCGCCGAAAGCCATGTCCAGATCGATCTCGCCGACCGCGCCGGCCTGCCCAACGCGATCCAGAATCTCCGCCGCCGGCTGGCCAGCGGCCGCCTGGACGCGCTCGTCAACAACGCCGGCATCTCGCCAAAGGGCGCGGACGGCCAGCGCCTCGGCTCCCTGGATACCGACATCGACACGTGGCAGACCGTGTTCGACGTCAATTTCTTCGCGCCACTTCTTCTTGCGCGCGGGATGGTCGAGGAATTGCGCACGGCCAAGGGCTCGGTCGTCAACGTGACCTCGATCGCGGGCTCGCGGGTGCATCCCTTCGCCGGCGCCGCCTATGCCACCGCCAAGGCGGCGCTCGCCGCGCTGACGCGCGAGATGGCGCACGATTTCGGCCCGCTCGGCATCCGCGTCAATGCCATCGCGCCGGGCGAGATCGATACCGCGATCCTCTCGCCCGGCACCGAGGAAATCGTCGAGCGCGAGATTCCGCTGCGCCGCCTCGGCCGGCCGGAAGAGGTGGCGGCGACGATCTATTTCCTTTGCTCGCCGCCGTCCTCCTATGTCAACGGCGCCGAAATTCATATCAACGGCGGCCAGCACGTCTGATCCGCCCGAGCGCCGGGCGAGCGGACAGTTCCGAATCGGGCGGCCTGGCGGCCGTCGATCCCGTTGGTCGCGCCCGTCGGTCGCGCCCGCGGCGACGTTGAGCGGCGGGCAGCGCCGTTATCCCTCTCTTAACCTCAAAGCGGCAGGATCGGGGCGCGGCGTCGAGGACCACGGCGCGGCGCAACCGGGGGCTCAAGCGAGGACGCGCGATGACGGCGCCGATAGAAAACGATCTGACCGCCGCTTACCGGGAATATGCCGCCGGAAATCTCGAGCGGGCGCTTGGCGTCTGCGAAGCCATTCTCTCTAGAGAGCCGGATCTGGCGCCGGTTCTTCACCTCGCCGGGATCAGCGCGCTCGCGCTTGGGCGCGGCGACGACGCGATCCGGTTGCTACGGCGCGCGGTCGCCGTGGCGCCGCAGGACGCCGATGCCGAAAATGCCTTGAGCGCCGCCTTCCAGGCCAAGGGCGAAACGCGGGAGGCGTTGGCCGCGGCGGGGCGGGCGCTTCGCTTGCGCCCGGATTTCGCCGACGCGGAAAACCGTATCGGCGTCATCCTCCGCGGCCTGGGCCGCACGGCGGACGCGCTCGCCGTCTTCAGCGAAGCGGCGGCCCGCCATCCGGCGATGGCGGAAATCCAGGATAATCTCGCCGTCACCTTGCACGAAAGCGGCCGTGTCGCCGAGGCGGCGGAAGCCTTTCGCTGCAGCCTCGATCTGGCGCCGGATTCGGCCGTGGCCTGGGCCGGCCTCGGTGCGGCACTGCTTGCGCTCGGGCAAAAGGCGGAGGCCCTCGACGCCTGCCGCGCCGCGCTGGCGCGGGAGCCCGACAATGCCGCCGCCGCCTTGGGGCTCGGTCACGCGCAGGTCGCTAACGGCGCTTATGCGGAAGCGGTCGAAAGCTACGCCCAAGCGGCGGCGCGCGAGCCCGATCTGATCGAAGCCCATCTCGGCATTTTCGCCGCGGCTCAGATCGCCGGCGATCTGCCGCGGGCGCTCCGCCACCAGAACGAGGCCTTGGCGCGCCAGCGACTCTATGTCGAGCCGAGCCTGACCGCGCCGGCCACGCGCAAAGTCCTGATTCTGCTGACGCCAGGGCCCTGGGCCGCCAACGTGCCGCTCGACTTCGTTCTCGATCGCAGCCGGGCCACGTTCTACAAGCTCTATCTCCTTGACGAACGGGCATTCGACGATCTCGCGCGTCTCGACGACTACGACCTCGTCTTCAACGCCATCGCCGAATCCGACGAGGCGCGGCCGTGCCTCGACCTCGCTGACCGGCTGGCGCGGGCGCAGGCGAAGCCCGTGCTCAACGCGCCCGCTATCGTCCGCACGCTGTCGCGTGACGGCGTGACCGCGCGGCTCGACGGCGCGGCGGGGGTGCGGACGGCGCGGATTTGCCGGCTCGATCGCGGCGATCTGGCGCCTGGGCGAATCGCGTCGCGTCTCGCCAAGGCGGGCATCGCGTGGCCGTTCCTGATCCGGCCGGTGATGTCGCAGGCCGGCGTCGATCTCGCCAAGGTGGGCAGCCCGGCCGAACTTGAAAGCTATCTCGCGAAGACCGTGGCCGATGCCTTCTATCTCAGCGCCTTCGTCGATTACCGCAGCACCGATGGCTATTTCCGCAAGTATCGGGTGATCTTCGTCGCGGGCGAGGCCTACCCCTGCCATCTCGCGATCTCGCGGGAGTGGATGGTGCATTACTACAATGCCGGGATGTACGAGAATGCCTGGATGCGCGACGAGGAGAGACGCTTCCTCGCGGACATCCGCGCCGCCTTCGGCGCCGATCAGATGCGGGCCCTGGCCGAGATTGCCGCCCGCATCGGCCTCGACTATTTCGGCATCGATTGCGCCATCATGCCGGACGGGCAGGTGCTGGTGTTCGAGGCGGACCCGGCCATGATCGTCCATGTCATGGATCCGATCGAGGTCTTTCCCTATAAGCACCAATACGTGCCGCGCATCTTCCAGGCGGTCATGCGGCTTATTGAATGCGGAGCGTAGAGACGCCCGGATCAAAGATGCCGGGCTCTCAGACTTTCGGCCAAAAGCTCGATGAAGGCGCGAACCGTCGCTGAGGGCAGCCGGGACGGCGTGGTCACGACGTAAACCGGCACGGGCGGCGGCTCGAAGCGCGTGAGGACCAGCTCCACCTTGCCGGCATCCACAAGCTCGCGCACCTGCCAGAGCGGTGCGTTGGCGATGCCAAACCCGAGCGCCGCGGCCGCATTGACCGAAGCGGCGGCGCTTGCGCGAAGGCGTCCGGCCACTTTGATCCGACGAACCTTGCCTTCGACCGTGAACGGCCAGACATCGGCCTCGCGTGCCGCGGTGCGGATAATGCAGGAATGGCGAGCCAGGTCCTCGATCCGCCGCGGTCGGCCGTTGCGGGCGAAATAGTCCGGCGCGCCGAAAATCACCCGGCGAAGCGTGGCCACGCGCCGCGCCTTCAAGGTCGAATCTGGCGTTTCGCCAATTCGCACCGCGATATCAAAGCCTTCCTCCACAAGATCGACATAGCGGTCGGAACTTTCGAGCTCCACTTCGACCTTCGGATGCGACCGCAGGAACGCCGCGATTGCTGGCACCAGATAGAGCGCCGAGAAAGCGGTCGAGCCGGTGATGCGAAGGAGACCGCGCGGCTCGACGCGTTGATTCCTGGCTTCGGCGGTGGCTTCCTCGATCTCCGCGAGTGCCGCTTTGACGCGGCGATGAAGCGAAAGGCCAGCCTCGGTCGCACTCAACCGGCGTGTCGTGCGCCGGATAAGCGCGACCCCGATTTCGGCCTCGAGCGCGGCGAGCGAGCGGCTGATCGATTGCAGCGAACGGCCAAGCGCGTCGGCTGCGGCGGTCAGGCTACCCTTATCGAGAACGGCGACGAAGGCCTGAAGATCAGCGAACCGGGACATGATAATTCTTCCGTTATACGAAAGAATATATAAAAATTTTTATATATTATCACGACGAAGATGTTGCGTGATGCTCGCGCCTCCATCACCTGCTTGAGGAGAGCGACATGACGCAGGTCGACGCCACCACGACGACTGAGGCACTGGTGCAAACGCCGATCACGGGACGTGAGACGCTAACCGATCTTACCGATCCAGCGCAGGCGCTAGCTGAATTCTATCGCGCCTTCAACAGCCGGGATCTTGCATTGATCGCGAAGAACTGGGCGCTCTCAGCCATGGTCAGCATGGACAACCCGCTTGGTGGCATCAAACGCGGTTGGCCGGAAATCCGCGCCGTCTATGAGCAGATATTTGCCGGGCCTGGCCGCGTCGAGGTGGCTTTCTTCGACTATACGCTTCACCAGGTTGGCGAGCTCCTTTATGCCGTTGGGCGCGAGCGTGGCCGGCTCGAGGCGAACGGCCAAGCGCTCGATCTCGCCACCCGCACGAGCCGCGTCTTCCAGATGATCGAAGGCCGCTGGCGGCAGGTGCACCATCACGGATCGATCGAGGATGCGGGCCTGCTCGGCGCCTATCAAAGCGCGGTGCGGCCCGGCGGCGAGGGAGCCGCATCATGAGGCGGGCCTTCGCCACGCTCGTCTTCACCGATGCGGTCAAAACGGCGCAGGCGCGCCACGGCACGCGCGGCCATTGCGCACGGATCGAGGCCCAAGAGCCCGCGAACAATCGGCTGACCGATGACCTCAAGGCCTATATCGCCAGGCTGGACAGCTTCGTCATCGCCACCGCCAATAGGGCCGGCTGGCCGCACGCGCAGCACCGCGGCGGGCCGCGGGGTTTCCTTAAGATCCTCGATGACCGCACCCTGGGGTTCGCCGATTATGCCGGCAACAAGCAATACATCACGGTCGGCAATATCGCCGAGAACAACCCCGTTGCGCCGCTCCTGATCGACTATGAGCGTCGCCGGCGCCTGAAATTATGGGCGAAAGCCGAAGTGGTCGACGGCGATCCGACGCTCCTCCGGCGGCTTGCCGATCCGGAATATCCGGCGAGAGTGGAGTGGGGCGATCCTCCTCCACTTGGTCGCGTGGGACCTTAACTGCCGCCAGCATCTCCCGCGTCCGGTCCGGGTGCCGGAGGTGGACTTTCGCGCCTTATAAGCGAGCGGTGGGCAAAAGGACCACGTATCCACGGCGGGAGACGAGCGCTATCATGCGAGAGTGCGGTTCCCCGATGTCGCCTGAGGATGCCCCATGATCACTGTCCACCACCTCAACAACTCCCGCTCGCAGCGCGTGCTCTGGCTGTTGGAGGAACTCGGACTCGATTACGAGGTCAAGCGCTACGAGCGCGACGCCGAAACCTCGTTGGCGCCGCCGGCGCTACGCGCGGTGCATCCGCTTGGCAAATCGCCGGTGATCACCGACAACGGCCTGATCCTCGCCGAAACCGGCGCCATCGTCGAATATCTGGTCGAGCGCGACGGCCAGGGCCAGAGCCAGAGCGGCGCAGGCAACCTCGCGCCGCCGCCGGGAACGCCGGAGCGGCTGCGTTATACCTATTGGCTGCATTATGCCGAGGGCTCGGCCATGACGCCGCTTCTTCTCGGCCTCGTGTTCTCGCGCCTGCCGCAGCGGCCGATGCCGTTCTTTATCCGCCCCATCGTGCGGCGCATCGCCGACCAGGTGCAGCGCACTTATATCGCGCCGCAGATCGCGCTCCATCTCGACTACATGGAAAGCGAGCTCGGCAAGGCGGCCTGGTTCGCCGGCGGCGATTTCAGCGCCGCCGACATCCAGATGAGCTTCCCCATCGAGGCGGCGGCGGCGCGAGTCGGGCTCGGCGAGGGCCGTCCACGTCTCAAGGACTATCTCGCGCGCATCCACGCCCGCCCGGCCTATGCCCGCGCGCTGGCGCGCGGCGGCCCGTACGACTTCGTGCGCTGATGCGCGAGAGCCGGCCGGCGCGGCGGCAAGCGGCTACTTGATCGCCATCGGATTGATCGGCGAGCCGACGGCGCGGGTGACGGGCAGGGGCGGCGCGCAGAAGAAGAACTCGTAGACCTTGTCCGCCGCGCAATCCGCCGCCAGCTCCTCAAGATAGAAGATCTCGCCCATGGTGATGCCGATCATCGGGATCACGACCCAGTGCCACGGCTGGCTGGCGTCCTTGGTTTCGTTCGGGCGCACCTCGCACCCCCAGGTGTCGGTGCAGATGGCGGCGATCTCCTTTTCGTGGATCCAGGTGCAGGTCTCGAAGGCGAGACCGGGCGCATCGCCGCCGGCATAGCCGCCCCACTCGCCCTTGCGCAGACGATCGCCCATCTGGCCGGTGCGCACGATGACGAAATCGCCGCGCCGCACCTCGACGCCTTGGGCCGCCGCCGTCGCGTTCAGGTCCTCGATGGTGATGGCCATGCCGTCCTCAAGGTAATCGAGCCCGAGATGGCGCGCGACGTCGAGCAGCACGCCGCGGCCGGCCATGCGGTCCTTGACCTTTTCGATGCCGTTCTTCTCGGCGCCGTCCGAGGTGACGAGGCGCGCGTCGTAGCCGTTCCACATCTTGTCGTCGTAGAAGATATGGCCGAGTGCGTCCCATTGCGTGCCGCATTGCATCGGTAGCGAGACGATGTCGTCGGCATAGCGCAGGCCGCCCTTGTCCTGCACGCCGGCGACGGCGTCGGTGCCGGTGGCGAGCATGACATGGATCGGGTTGAAGCGGTTGCCCCAGAGGCCGCGTTGCGGTCCGCCGCGGTCGAAATTGAGGCCGAGGGAGAACGCCTTGCCCTTGCGTACCAGGGCGGCGGCGGCGACCAGTTCCTCAGGGCCCACGAAATTCAGCGTGCCGCGCTCGTCGTCGGCGCCCCAGCGGCCCCAGTTTTTGCATTTATCCGCAGTCGCCCTGAGGTGGTCGACGGCGAACATCTTCTCGTTATAGCGCCTCGGCATGGTTTCCTCTCCGTTGTTCTTGTCGCGCCCGGCGTCCCGCGCCGGTAATGATCAAGCGATCATAACGCGGCCGCGCGGTTTCGTCGGCGAAAAAACGCGGCCTGCGCCACCGCCGGGATGCGCGGCGCAGGCTGGCTGAACGGGACTTGTATTGGAACGATCGTTACACTATAAGGAAGACGGGCCGTGCCTTTTCGAAAGCGACATGCCGCGTCCGCGCCTGCGCACCGATGACGATATCCTCGACGCCGCCATCGCCCTGTTTTGGCGGCAGGGCTTCGCCGCGACCTCGATGCGGGACCTGACGCAGGAAACCGGGCTCGGCGCCGCAGCCCTCTATCACCGCTTTGGCGACAAGAACGGGCTTTTTCTCGCGGCGCTGCGGCGCTATGCCGAGCGCGGCTTGTCCCGACGCTTGACCCGGCTCGGGCGGATGCGGAGTGCCCGCCGTGCCGTCGCGGCCTTTTTCGACGAGTTGATCGCAGCCGCCAAATCGGATTGCGAGCGCCGCGGCTGCCTGCTGGTCAATACGGCGCTCGACGGCGCTGCAACGACGCGCGAGGCGCGCGCGCTGGTTCGCGACCGCCTGGGCGAGATCGAAACGTTCTTCCGCGAACGGCTGGAGACGGCGCAACGCGAAGGGACGCTCGCGCCGGACGTGCGGCCGAAGGACGCTGCCGAGGAGTTGCTCGCCGCCGTTCTTGCCATCCGGGTCCTGGCGCGGCTCGATCCCGAGCCGCGGAAGCTTCGCCGCGTCGCGCGCCGTGCGCTGGCCATTTTCGAACAATCACCGATGGAGTATTCCGCATGATCGACCTCTACTACTGGACCACGCCGAACGGCCATAAGATCACGATTTTCCTCGAGGAGGCGGGCGTTCCCTACCGTATCGTGCCGGTGAACATCTCGACCGGCGATCAGTTCAAGCCGGATTTCCTCAAGATCGCGCCGAACAACCGCATCCCGGCGATCGTCGATACCGAGCCCGCCGATCGCGGCGCGCCGATCAGCGTCTTTGAATCGGGTGCGATCCTGCAGTACCTCGCCGAGAAGACCGGGAAGTTCCTGCCCCAGGACTTGCGCGGGCGGACCGAGGCGATGCAGTGGCTGTTCTGGCAGATGGGCGGGCTTGGCCCGATGGCGGGGCAGAACCACCATTTCGTGCAATACGCGCCGGAGCGCATCCCCTATGCCATGGAGCGTTACGTCAAGGAAACCGGGCGGCTCTATGGCGTCCTGAACAAGCGTCTTTCCGACCGGCCCTTTGTCGCCGGCGATTACTCCATTGCCGACATGGCGAGCTATCCCTGGATCGTGCCGCACAAGCGCCAGCAACAGAACCTTGACGACTTCCCGCACCTCAAGCGCTGGTTCGAGACCATCCAGGCGCGCGCCGCGGTGGTGCGAGCCTACGAGCGGGCGAAGGAAATCAACCAGCAGCCGACCGTATCGGAGGAATCGCGCAAGCTTCTCTTCGGCCAGGACGCGGGGACGGTGCGATGAGCGGGCCGCTCCACCTCTACGATCTCGCCGGCGCCGACGAGGCGTGCCGCTTCAGCCCGAACTGCTGGCGCACGCGCCTCGCGCTCGCGCATAAAGGGCTCGCGGTCGAGACCATTCCGTGGCGCTTCACCGACAAGGAAGCGATCGCCTTTTCCGGCCAAGGCAAGGTGCCGGTCGTTCGCGACCGCGAAACCACCGTCTTCGACAGTTGGGCGATCGCCGAGTACCTGGAGAAAACCTATCCGGAACGGCCCTCTCTGTTCGGCGGCGAAAGCGGACATGCGCTCTGCCGCTTTGTCAATCAGTGGGTCAGCGAGATATTGCATCCCCTGATCGCTCGTCTGGTCTTGCCGGATCTCTTCCTGATCCTGCACGAGAAGGATCGTGCCTACTTTCGCAAGACCCGCGAGGCGGCCTTCGGCACGACGATCGAGGCCCTGGCCGACGAGCGCGAGCGGAACCTGGCGCTCTTTCGGCGTACCGTTCAGCCGTTGCGCAGTACGCTGGCCGCGCAAGCCTATGTCGCCGGCACAGCGCCGGCCTACGCCGACCATATCGCTTTCGGCGCCTTGCAATGGGCGCGGGTGACGAGCCCCTTGGCGCTACTCGCGGCCGACGATCCGATTGCGGCTTGGTTCGGGCGCATGCTCGACGCCTACGGCGGCCTGGGAAGGGGCATGCCGGCCGCCACCGGCGGCCAGATCGTGCCGTAAGTCAATGGAACGGGGCGCGGAGACGATTATGGGTCGTTCCGTCCCATAATCTCCTGCGCTGGCGGCACCCAGGCCGGGGCCCGGGCGCGGCTCAGGTTGCGGCTGGCGGGGAAGCACACGGTCACCGTGGTGCCCGCGCCAGCGGCGCTTTGCAGCTCGATGCGGCCGCCGTGCAGTTCGATCATGGAGCGGGCGAGCGGCAGCCCGAGGCCCGTGCCCGGGTATTTGCGTTGCAATGAGCTGTCGATCTGCACAAAGGGCAACATGGCGCGATCGATGTCCTCGGGGGCGATGCCGATGCCGGTGTCGGCGATGCGGAGGAAGACGCCCGCTTCCGCCTCGGGACCGGAACCAGCGTCGATGTCGGCGCTGACGTCGGTACCGGCGGCGATGGCGACGACGCCGCCCTTCGGCGTGAATTTGACGGCGTTCGACAGCAGGTTCAGCACCACCTGCTTCAGCATCCGGTCGTCGGCGTTCAGGAGCGGCAGATCGGGCGGAATTCGCGCGCTCATCTCGATCCCGGCCTGAAGGGCTCGCCCACGCATGATGCGAAGGCAGGATTCGATGACGTTGCCGAGGTCGGTCGGCGTTTCGCTGAGCGTAAGCTGGCCAATCTCGATCTTCGACAGATCGAGAATGTCGTTGATGACGGCAAGAAGATGCGTGCCGCTCTCGTGGATGTCGCGCACGTAGTCGCCATAGGCCGGATGGCCGAGCGGGCCGCGCAATTCCTGCTTCAGGATTTCGGAAAAGCCGATGATCGCGTTCAGGGGCGTACGCAGCTCGTGGCTGACATTGGCGAGAAACTCCGACTTGGCCCGGCTCGCCGCCTCGGCGCTGTTCTTCGCGGCGACGAGTTGCCCCTCGACGCTCTTGCGCTCGATGGCGTAGCGGATGGCCCGCGTGATCAGATTGCCGTCGCCTTGCCCCTTGATCAGGTAGTCCTGCGCCCCTTCCTGAAGCGCGCTCATGGCGACGCCGTCGTTCTCCATGCCGCTCAAGACAATCATCGGGACGGTCGGTTCGCGAGCATAGAGGCGCTTAACGGTCTCGATGCCGCTCGAATCGGCGAGCGACAGGTCGAGCAGCACGATATCGAAGCGCTCGCCGCGCAACGCCGTGAGCGCCTGCTCGAAGCGCATCACATGGACCATCTCGAAGCGGAAACCTCCGACTTCGCGTAGCAGTTCCCGCGTCAGGCGCGCGTCGCCGGGATTGTCTTCGACCAGAAGGATGCGAAGAGAGCCGTCCGGCGTCGTATGCGCGGTGTGGCTGTTCAAGGGGCTCGCTCCCGCGCTCCGATCCCCGGCTTACGCAACGGCCGGCCCATCGCGCCCCGGAAGGGTCACCACCTGAAGCCAGAAATCTTCGATCAGGCGGACGATGCCTAGAAACTTCTCGAATTCGACGGGCTTCGTGATGTAGCAGTTCGCGTGCAGCTCGTAACTGCGGAGAATATCCTGCTCGGCTTCTGACGAGGTCAGAACCACCACCGGAATCTTCTTGAACCGCGGGTCTTGCTTGATCTCCGCCAGGACTTCGCGGCCGTCCTTGCGCGGCAAGTTGAGGTCAAGCAGCATCAGGTCGGGCGTAGGCGCTTCCTTGTGTCCCGCCTCGCGTTTGAGAAAGGCCAGCGCCTCGACGCCATCTCTTACATGATGCAGGTTGTTCAGCAGTCGGCCTTCGTCCAACGCCTCACGGGTCAACCGAGCATCTCCGGGATTGTCCTCGACAAGAAGAATTTCGATCGGACGATGCAGGGCCATGTTCAGTCTCCTTAATGGGCGGCCGGCAAGGTGAAGTGGAAGCGACTGCCCTGGCCCGGCGTCGACTCGATCCAGATGCGTCCGCCGTGGTACTCGATTACCTTCTTGGCGATGGCGAGACCGATTCCGGTGCCCGCATATTTGTTGCGTTCGTGGAGTCGCTGGAAGATCAGGAAGACCCGGTCGAGATAATCGCGTTCGATTCCGATGCCATTGTCCTCGACGACAAAGTGCCACAAATCGCCGGCCGATGTCGCGCCAATTCGGACGATGGGCGGAACGCCGTCGCGGCGGAACTTGATAGCGTTGCCAATCAAATTTTGGACGAGCTGGGTGAGAAGAGGTCGCGCGCCGACGATCCGTGGCAGGTCGCCGACCTCGATCTTGGCGCCACTGTCGGCGACCGCTGCGCGAAGATTGGCCAGCGCGCCCTCGACCACCTCGGCGAATACCAAGGTTTTGAACTCGCCGCCTTTGCGGCCGACCCGTGAATAGCTCAACAGATCGTTGATCAACTGCTGCATCCGGCGGGAACCGTCGACGGCGAAGCCGATGAATGCGTCGGCATCGGCATCGAGCTTGTTCTTATAGCGCCGCTGCAGGAGCTGGCAGTAGCTCGCGACCATGCGCAGGGGCTCCTGCAGGTCGTGCGAGGCGACATAGGCGAATTGCTCCAGCTCGGCGTTGGAGCGCTGCAGATCGCGGTTGATTTCCTCAAGCTCGTGGGTCTTGCGCCGCAGTTCCTCCGCGGCGGCACGCTTCTCGGTGACGTCGTGGATCGTTCCCACCATCTCCAGCGGCTTGCCGTTCCCGTCGAAGGTGACCGCGGTTTCGCGGTACATGACGCGGAGGGCGCCGTCGCCCCTGATCATCCGGTACTCGAACGGCACCGGCTGTTCGCCTCTTCCGATGCTCTTCCACATTTCCGCGATGCGGGGCCGGTCTTCGGGATGGACGAGGCCCAGGAAATTCGCATTGGTCGGCACGAAAGTCGCCTTGTCGACGCCGAAAATCTCGTAGTTCATGTCGGACCACTCGATGACGTCGTCCGGATTGAAGCCGTTGCGCAGGTCGCGGTAATCGCTGCCCATGCGCGCGAGGCGCTGCGCTCGCGAGAGATATTCGCGGCTGCGGCTGAGGTGCTCGGCCATGGATTTCAACGCTTCCGCGGCTTGGTGCGCTTCGGTTACGTCGCGGTAGGCGCTAACGCGCCGGCGCGGCGTGCCGTGATCGTCGAAGAGAACGATGGCATTGAGCTCGAGCAGGCGGAGCGCGCCGTCCGGACGGATGATTCGTAGCAGGACATTGGATACCGGGGCGCCCTCCTCGGAGGCCGCCATGACGGATTCATACTTCCGCGCATCGTCGGGATGGAACAGGGTCAGCATCTCGGCCCGGCGCGGCGCATGCAGTCGGCGATCCCGGCCGAAGATGCGGTAGGTTTCCTCGGACCAGAAGACTTCTCCGGATTGAATGTCCCGCTCGATGCTGCCGGTGTGCGCGGCGCGCTGGGCGAGAGCCAGAACCTCCTGGCCGTGACGGAGGCTTTCGGCCATCGATCTCAGCGCCTCTCGGGCGCGGCGCTCGTCGGTGACGTCGCGGTAGGCGGCGACGCGCCGGGCGGGCTCGCCGTCGGCGTCGAGCTGGACGGAGGATTCGCAATATATCCAACGGATCGACCCGTTGCCTTTCTGGACGCGGAATTCGAGCGGTTCCGAGTGCTGGCCGGATTCCGAGGCCCGCATCGAGGCGGCGTATTTCTCGCGGTCTTCGGGATGGACCATGGCGAGAAATTCGTCCCGCGCCGGCGGCGGCAGGCCGGGGTCGCGGCCGAAGATGCGGCGGCATTCCTCGGACCATTTGACGGCGCCGGTCTTGAGATCGCGCTCCACGCTGCCGACGCCGGAAATATGTTGTGCGTGGCGCAGGTGTTCCTCGTTCTGGCGCAGCGTGTCGCCGAGCTTCTCGAGTTCGGCTTCGCGTTTTTTCTGCTCGGTGATGTCGACGCGGATGCCGATGATGCCGCCGTCCGCGGTGCGCCGTTCGACGATCTGCACCCGGCGCCCGTCGCTGTAGTCGAGAACGCCGTTGGTGGTGCCGGAGCGGTGGGTGGCCATGCGTGCCGCGATCCACGCTTCCGGATCGGCGTTGGCGGCCGGCAGGAGGCCGTTGGCGACGTGGGCGCGGAGGAGATCCTCGAAACGCATGCCGATGAGCGGCTGTTGTCCGCCCTCGGGAACGACTTCCCGGGTGGCGCCGTTGTAGAGGACGATGCGGTCTTCAGCATCGCACAGGATCAGGCTCGACGGCAGGAGCTCAATCGCGTCCATGAGGTTGCGATCCGCCGCCGGGGTGGGGCAGTCGGTTCCCATCTCGGCGGTGACATCGAAGGAAATGCCGCGGTAGCCGCGAAATTCGCCGGCCGCGTCGAGAATCGGTTTGCCGCTGGTCCGGATCCAGCGCGGCCCGGTCGGCGTCGCGATTGCCGTGACAACGTCGCGGAAGGCTTTGCGCGCCCGGACCAGGCCGAGGTAGCGCCGGACGCGCGGATCGTCGGCCATGGCGACCGCGCTTGCGATCGGCTTTCCGATCAGCGGCGCGGCCAGGAGGCCGGAAACCCGCTCGATGGGGCCGGAAATGGCGCAGAAGCGGAGCTCGGAATCGGCCTGCCAAAGCCACGCCCCGGCACTTTCCAGGGCGTCGTCCAGTATTTCAAGCGGCGCGGCGAACCTGGTCGCGAGATCGCCCGTGGGTACGGCGCTCGCGTCGGCGTCGGCGGTCTGCTCTTGCAGGGCGACCATGGCACGCGGTACATGTTGCGAAAGAGCCTTCCACTCTTTCGGCTGTCGGTTAAGATTTCATTAAGAGATGGGTCAGTTCCGCGGCGGTTGAAGGGTCGCCCCGCGGCGGAGTTTGCCTTTATGAGGCGAGGACGCGGGGTGAGGCCGTATTCGGAAAGTCGTCAAGCGGGCGCGCGATCATATTCGCTTCAAAGGATAGTAGCGCGAACGTCGCGGCAACGGGTGCCCCGCGCCGCGACGACTTGATGGGCATTTATCGCCGGGGGCCGAAGACGATGACGGCATCGGAGGGTTGCCGCGCCGGCGGCTCCGACGGTTGCGGCGGTTCCGCGCCGGCCGGCGCCGTGACCACGATCGCCAACGATGTCGCCGGATAGCGCGCCCCATGCCGAGCGCCGCCGGAACCGCGGCATCGATGCGCGGCTGATCGCGACCGGACATGCCGCGCGGCGCGGGCTCTTCGCCGCCATCGGGCTCGGCCTCGCCGCCGGGCTCGCGGTCATCGGCCAAGCGGCGCTGCTCGCCCGGATCGTCGCGGCCGTCGTCTTCCATCATCGGCCGCTCGTTGCCTTGACGGGCGATTTCGAGGCCCTGGGCGCGCTCTTCCTGCTGCGGGCGGGACTGACCTGGGCAGGCGAGATCGCCGCCTTCCGCGCCGCCGCCGTCGTCAAGGCGGATCTTCGCCGCCGACTTCTCGATCACCTCTTCCGCCTCGGCCCGGCCTACGCGGCGGGCGAGGCGAGCGCCGATGTCGCGGCCACGGCGATCGAAGGCGTCGAAGCGCTTGAGCCCTATCTCGCCCGCTATCTGCCGCAGATGGCGCTGGTTGCGCTGGTGCCGCTCGCGATCCTGGTCGCCGTCTTTCCGCTCGATTGGATCAGCGGCCTCGCGCTCCTCGTCACCGGGCCGATCATCCCGGTCTTCATGGTCTTCGTCGGTTATCGCGCGGAAGCGATCAACCGCCGCCAATGGCGCGAGCTTCTGGTCATGAGCGCGCATTTCCTCGACGCCGTGCAAGGCATCGCGACGCTTAAATTGTTTGGCCGGGCGCGCGACGAAGTGGCGCTGATCGGCCGCATTTCCGACGATTACCGCCGCACCACGATGGCAGGACTTCGCGTCGCCTTTCTCACCTCGGCCGTGCTCGAGTTCTTCGCCTCGCTCTCGGTCGCGCTGGTCGCGGTGCTGTTCGGCGTCCGGCTCCTGCATGGCTATTTCAGTTTCTTTCCCGCCTTCTTCGTGCTCTTGCTGGTGCCGGAATTCTTTTCGCCCCTGCGCGGGCTTGCCACGCACTATCACGCACGAATGAGCGCGCTCGCCGCGGCGGCGCGAATCTTTGACATTCTCGACGCCAAGCCGGATCGGCGCTGGGGCCGGGAACGACCGCCGGCGGGCGCGGTCTCGATCGTCTGCCGGGACCTCTCGGTCGCCTATGGTGGCGGGCCTGACGTGCTGTCGCAGATCGGGTGCGTCTTCCCCGCCGGCAAGACGACCGCGATCGTCGGCCGCTCGGGAGCCGGGAAGTCGACCCTGGCCGCCGCGATCCTGGGCTTCGTCGCGCCCCGCGCCGGCGCCGTCCTGATCGATGGCGCAACGCCGCTCGATACGCTCGACCGCGCGGCCTGGTGGCGCCAGCTTGCCTATGTGCCGCAAGTGCCGCGGCTTTTCGCCGGCACCGTGGCGGAAAATCTGCGCCTCGCGCGGCCGGGCGCTGACGATCGGGCGCTGCGTGACGCGCTCGCGCGGGCGCGGCTTCACGACGATATCGAGAATTTGCCGGACGGCCTCGCGACCCGCATCGGCGAGGGCGGCGCCGGGCTTTCCGGCGGCCAGGCGCAGCGGCTTGCCTTGGCGCGGGCGTTTCTCAAGGACGCGCCGATCCTGATCCTTGACGAGGCGACAGCGCACCTCGATCTCGAAACCGAGGCGGCGATCGCCAAGGCGATTTCCGATCTCGCGCGGGGCCGCACGGCGATCGTGATCGCCCATCGTCTGCAGACGGTGCGGCGCGCCGATCATATCCTGGTGCTGGAAGCGGGCCGCGTTGTCGAATCCGGCGCTCACGACGCGCTCCGAGCGGCGGGCGGCGTCTATGCGGCGCTGCTTGATGTCGGCGCCAAAGCGGCGGCGGGCCCATGCGCGAGTTGATCCGCGTCCTCCGCCTTTACCGGCCATATCGCTGGTGGCTCGCGGGCGGCGTCGCGCTGGCATTGGTCACCGTGCTCGCCAATTTTGGCCTGCTCGCGCTTGCCGGCTGGTTTCTCGCCAGCACCGGTCTGGTCGGCGCCGCGAGCTACGCGGCGCAAAACGCCTTCAATTTCTTCACCCCGGCGGCCGGGGTGCGGTTTTTCGCCACCGCGCGGGTGCTGTGCCGCTATCTCGGCCGGCTGGTCGATCACGAGGCGACGTTCCGTGAGATCGCGGGTTTGCGCGCCTTTCTTTATGCGCGGCTCGAGCCGCTCGCGCCGGCCGCACTCGGCCAGGATCGCGGCGGCGATCTCCTCAGCCGACTGGTGGCTGATATCGACCGGCTCGGGGATCTGCATCTTCGCGTCTTTACGCCCGTCGTCGTCGCGCTGCTCGCGGCCCTCGCCATGGCGGCCGCTTTCGCCCTGTTTTCGCCGCTCGCGGGCGGCGCGCTGCTGATCGGCCTCGCGCTCGCCGGGCTCGTGGTGCCGGCGGCGAGTGCGGCGCTCGGCGGCCGCCCCAGCCGCGAGTCCGTGCGACGGCAGGCTGAGATGCGCGCCGATGTGGTCGACTCGGTCCAGGGCATGGCCGAGCTTCTGATCTATGGCGCGGCGCCGGCGATGGCGCGCCGCGTCGACGCGGCGAGCGCGGCGCTGGTCGCG
>JAJYTL010000318.1 GCA_021793055.1 Pseudomonadota bacterium | reverse complement strand
CCTATATCACGCCGCACGGCGGCAAGCTGTCGCTCGCCCGCGTCTTTTCCGGCGCGATCAGGGACGGCATGACCCTGAACGGCGAGCGCGTCGCCGGGCTGTTCCGCATGAAGGGTCTGCAGGCGGAAAAGATCGCCGAGGCGAAGGCCGGCGAGGTCGCGGCGCTCGGCCGGCTCGAGGGCGTGCATACCGGCGATACCTTGAGCGCGGCCAAGGAGGCGGCGAAGCCGCTGCCGCGGGCGCCGCGGCTGAAGCCGGTCTATGGCCTCGCCGTGCACGCGGCGAGCCGGGGCGATGAGGTCAAGCTCTCGACCGCGGTGGCGCGCCTCGTCGACGAGGACCCGGCGATCAGCTTCGAGCAGAACGCCGATACCCACCAGTTCGTCATGTGGGGCCAGGGCGAGATTCACCTGAAGGTCGCCTTTGCCCGCCTCAAGAACAAATACGGCCTCGGCGTCGAGAGCGGCATACCGAAGGTCGCCTACAAGCAGGCGCTGCGCAAAGGCACCACTCAGCACGGCCGCTACAAGCGCCAGACCGGCGGCCATGGGCAGTTCGGCGACGTGCATCTCGAAATCAAGCCGCAGCCGCGCGGCGCCGGCTTTGCCTTCGAGAACCGCATCGTCGGCGGCGTGGTGCCGAAGAACTTCATCCCGGCGGTCGAGGACGGAGTGCGCGAATATCTTGAAAGCGGGCCGCAGGGCTTTCCCGTGGTCGATGTTGCGGTGGCGCTCTACGACGGCTCCTATCATGCGGTCGATTCGTCGGAAATCGCCTTCAAGACGGCGGCCCGCATTGCCATGACCGAGGCGCTGCCGAAGTGCGAGCCGGTGCTCCTGGAGCCGATCTACAAGGTCGCCGTGGCGGTGCCGAGCGATTACACCTCGAAGGTGAACGGGCTCCTGTCCGGCCGGCGCGGCCAGATTTTGGGCTTTGACGCGCGCCCGGATTGGGCCGGCTGGGACCTGGTCGAGGCCTATCTGCCGCAGGCCGAGCTGCACGACCTGATCATCGAGCTGCGCTCCCTGACCCAGGGCGTCGGCACCTTCGATTTCGCCTTCGATCACTTGCAGGAATTGACCGGCCGCCTCGCCGATCAGGTGCTCGCCGCCGCCGCCGCCTGACCTTTCGCCGCCGCCCGAGCGGCCATCCGAGCGGCCGTCCGAGCCTTCGCCCCTTCCGGGCCGCTCTCACGCAAACGTGAAACGGCGTGTCTTTCCGCCTCGCTTGGAACCGGACTAAACTCGGCCCGCTCGATCGCAGGGGCGCGTTCCGGGACGAGGAGAAGACCATGCTGATTCGCCAGAAGCCGAGCTGGGAGATCAAGGAATCCGAGGCGACGCCGGAAGGCGTCTATCGCAACCGGCGGCAGATATTGCAGGACCTCGGGCTCGGCGGGCTCGCCGCCTCGGGCGCGCCGGCCTTCTGGTTCTCGCCGTCATCGAAAAGCAAGAGCGCGGGCGGGCCGCTCGCCGAGGTGGCGACAGACCCCTCGCTCAAGCTCTATCCCTTTCCGCGCAACAAGGCCTATGGCTTCAAGCGTCCGGTGACGCCGGAGAAGATCGTCGCCACCTACAACAATTTTTACGAATTCGGCTCGCAGAAGGACATCTGGCAGGCGGCGCAGGCGTTGAAGATCCGCCCCTGGACCATCGCCATCGACGGGCTGGTGGAAAAGCCGCAGATCATCGGCATCGACGATCTCTTGAAGATCATGCCGAAGGAGGAGCGGCTTTACCGCCATCGCTGCGTCGAGGCGTGGTCGATCGCGGTGCCGTGGAGCGGCTTCGCCCTGAAGGCGCTGGTCGCCTTCGCCAAGCCGTTGGCGAGCGCCAAGTTCCTCGCCATGCGGGGCTTCGAGGATCCGGCCATGGCGCCGGGCCAGAACCAGAGCTGGTATCCCTGGCCCTATGTCGAGGGCCTGACCATGGCGGAGGCGACCAACGATCTCGCCTTCATGGTCACCGGCATGTACGGCAAGCCGCTGCCGCCGCAAAACGGCGCGCCACTCCGCCTCGCGGTGCCGTGGAAATACGGCTTCAAGTCGGCGAAGAGCCTAGTGCGCTTCACCTTCACCGACAAGATGCCGGAAACCTTCTGGTCGCGGGTGGACGGCAGCGAATACGGCTTCTGGGCCAACGTGAACCCCGAAGTGCCGCATCCGCGCTGGAGCCAGGCGAGCGAGCGCGAGCTTGGCGCCGGCAAGCGCATCCCGACGAAGCTCTACAACGGCTACGGCGCCGAGGTGGCGAGCCTCTACGCCAATATGCCGGGCGCGACCCCGCCCTATAACCGCAAGCTGTTCATGTAGGGCGGGCGGTGCGGCGCGAAATCGGGCGCAGGGTGCTGACGGAAAGCCCGGAAGCTGCGAACCGCTATGTGGGGCAGTCCCGCGCGCGGTGCGTGTCGGATTGAGGTATACTAGTGGTTGTTCGTGCCTCAAGCGCGTCTTGCCGTCCGGTCCAACCATCGGCTTCTACGGATGACCCAGCGCGGAAATCGAACGTGGCGAACGCAAAGATCCCGCGTCGCCACTAGCAGCGGATAGCGCAATGCGCGCGGTCGCATTGGTCTGGACCTGTGTTGCAGGCGAGCGCGGAACCCGGCTCGCCACCATCTTGGCGGCCTTGGTGGTGGCCGGGGCGCTTGTCTCAATCATCTTAACGCACCGCCGCTGGAGGCGGGGCTGGCTCTCTGTCCTTATCGACCAACGGCTATCGGAGGCGCGGAGAAATGCTGTGCCCAAGAGGCACGCGGTGTCGATGGGATGGAGAAGCCGTGCCTCGGCTTTGTGGCTCGGGGCTTTGGAACGGTGGGACAGGGCCTACGTTTACTTCCGCGACCGATTTTGTCGGGATGTTACGAATCTCCAATTTCCCTCAAGGGCCGCTTTTATTATCCTTCTGGTCATCATTGCCGCATTTTTCGTCGCGCCGCGCCTGCCGTCCTTGACGGCCATTTTCCACCTGGCCTTCAAAGGGTGGAGGCACGATCTAACCGACAATTTGGCGAACGGCGGAAGCGGGTTAGGCCGCCGAATCTCTGGCGTGTTCACGGGCCTTGAGGTCGTCATCGTCGCCCTCATCGTCTTCGTTGCCGAATCCGTCCGAAACGATGCGGATTACGACCGCAAGCGCGATTTGGTTCAGCGTAGCTGGCTGTGGCCGCTCGGCGTTGCGGTAACGCTCATCCCATTCGGGTTTCTATGGTCGGGGGCACGGGGTCTCACCGTCGTTCTCGAACTTATTGTCGCCGCCGTCACCCTGGTCGCGTTCAGTGGCGTCATCCGCGCCCTGATCGATCCGACCGACAGAGCAAAAGATCGACTTAAGTTCTTGCGCGGCCGCGTGCATGACATGATCTCGGATTCCGTGCGCGAGCGCATCGGGAACTCCCTTCTTTACGAACGTATCGGAGTCGGAAAGCAAATCGACGCACTGCATTACACATTCTCGCGGGCGTGGATTGAAGGCGAGGCAAAGGACTATTTCTTCATCGACGCGCCGGCCGAGGGGCGGCTTGAAGACATCCACCTTGATGAGCTGCAGAAATTGTCGGAACGGCTGGATAGCCATGCGCGTGAGAATCTCGGGTTCGCCTTGCGGGAGGCCGGCGCGGAGCGAAGGGCGGCGATGGGCGACGGCATTCCGCTCGAAGTGCGGGACGATAAGAAGCCCAAATTCCGAAAGGCATATCTTCTGAAGCGCTACCGCGAGGAAATTCCGCCAGACTCCATCTTTTACGGCAAGCAAAGGTCGCTATTGGCGCTTCCCGGCGCATTCGGCAAAGATCCCGAGTTCCTGGCTCACATTCGCGCCGCAATCCCCCGCATCTTCCGATTCACCAAGAACGAATCCCCCTCAGTCGCCGTCCGCCGGGAGATGCAGGGCACAAAAGACCAGCTTACGCAGGAAATACG
>JAJYTL010000317.1 GCA_021793055.1 Pseudomonadota bacterium | reverse complement strand
TTTGCTTTAATCCCGATTCTTTACATCGTACAAGAACTGACTGTTAGACTTGGAATTTTTACTGGCAGGGGGCATGGCGAGCTGATCCGGGAGGCATTCGGTTCGAGCTGGGCCTGGATCTCGGTTTCCGGGCTTGGCATCGCGAGCATCGGGGCGCTGTTGACCGAATTTTCCGGCATCGCGGGGGTTGGCGAGATCTGGGGTGTGCCGCGTGGCTTGAGCCTGGCGATCGCCGCCGGCTTCCTTCTGGTCGTGGTCTGGACAGGCTCCTATCGGCGCGTCGAGGGCATCGCCATTCTGCTCGGCCTTTTCGAACTGGCCTTCTTCTGGGTCGCCTACAGGGCCCATCCAGACGGCCTCGCCTTGGTCGAGGGGATGATGCAATTCCCGCTCGAAAAGCCCGATTACCTCTACCTTGTCGCGGCCAATATCGGCGCCGTGATCATGCCGTGGATGATTTTCTATCAACAGTCGGCGGTGGCCGATAAAAGGCTCCGCCCAGAAGACTACGCCCACGCCCGTTGGGACACGGCGATCGGCGCGATCCTGACCCAGCTGGTCATGGCCGCCGTGCTCGTCGCGGCCGCCGCCACCCTTGGCAGCAGCCACGCCGGCGCCAGCCTCAACTCGGTCGGCGATATCGCCAACGCGCTGACGCCCTTCCTCGGGCCGGATATCGGCCGCCTCGTGTTTAGTATTGGCGCCCTCGGCGCCGCGATGGTGGCCGCAATTGTCGTTTCGCTCGCCTCGGCCTGGGGATTTGGCGAAGTTTCAGGTTACAAGCATTCCCTCGAGCATCAGCCCTCCGAAGCGCCCTGGTTCTACGCCGTCTATACCGTTGCTGTCGTGGCCGGGGCGGCGATCGTGGCGTTTTCCCCGGACCTTGTCGCGCTCAATATCGGCGTCGAGGTGATGAACGCCTTGATGTTGCCGTTGGTGCTGGGCTTCCTGGTCGTTCTCGCGGTCAAGGCTCTGCCGCCGGCGCATCGCTTGCGCGGCGGTTATCTTTGGCTCGTCGCCGGAGTCACGGCACTCACGGCCGGGCTTGGCGTCTATGGCGCGCTCTCAGGAATCGGTCTCTTCTGAGCCGCGGCCCGGGCCGGGCGCGCCGGCAGGAGCCGCGCCGAGTTCAGGATAAAGGCCATCTCTGACGCGACATGCACGAAGGCGGCGAGAAGGGGATTGAGCAGCCCCACCGCCGCGAGGCCGATCCCAATCGTATCGACCGCGATGGTGCCGACAAAATTCTGCCAGATCACCCGCCGGGTCCAACGCGCGATGGCCAAGGTCTCGGTGAATTTCAACAGATCGTTGCCGAGAAGGACCACATCGGCGCTCTCGCGCGCGACATCGGTCCCCGAGCCCATGGCGATGCCGACGTCGGCGGCCGCGAGCGCCGGCGCGTCGTTGACGCCGTCGCCGACCATCGCCACCACCTTGCCGCCGGCGATCAGCGCCTTGATGCGCGCAAGCTTGGCCTCGGGCAAGAGGTCGGCTTCAACGTCCGCGATCTCGAGCCGGGATGCGACGGCTTGCGCGACCGCGGCGGTATCGCCGGTGAGAATCAACGGGCGGATGCGAAGACGTGCCAAGCGTTGGATCGCCTGTTTCGCCTCGGGACGCACCGCGTCGGCGATCGCGACCGCGCCAAGAAACCGCCCGGCGCGCGCGACATAGACCTCGGAGGTGGCCCCCGGCATTGGATCCGGTCCCGCCGCCGGAATCGTTATCCCCTGCGCGACCATCAAGGCCCGGTTGCCGACAAGGATTGCGGTGCCGGCGATCGAGGCCTTCACGCCGCGGCCCGGCATATAGTCGAAGCGATCCGGCTCGGCGACGACGCGTCCCATCGCCCGGGCATGGCCGACGATCGCTTGCCCGAGCGGATGTTCCGAGCGACTCTCGGCCAAGGCCGCCGCATCCAAGACGTCCATCTCGGTCGCACCGGCGGCGGGAAGAATCGCCTGCACCTCGGGAAGCCCGAACGTCAGCGTCCCGGTCTTGTCGAAAATCACCGTATCGACGCGCCCCAGGCTTTCGAGGAACAGCCCGCCCTTGACGATCGCGCCCTCACGCGCGGCGCGGCCGATGGCGCCGAGAATGGCAAGCGGGGTGCCGGCCGCGATGCCGCAAGCCCCGGCGACGATGACGACCGAAATCGTCGCATGAATGTCGCGCGTGATAAGAAAGGTGAGGGCGGCGGCGGCGAGGGCGAAATAGACCAGATAACCGGCAAGCCGGTCGGCCATGCGCTGCACCGGCGCGCGTGAGCGCTCGGCCCGTTCCACCGCCTCGATGATCTTGCCGTAGCTGGTATCGCGCCCGACCCGGTCGACGCGAATCTCGAGAGCTCCCGATTGGTTGATCGTACCGGCATAAACGGCGGCGCCGGGAAGCTTTTCCACCGGCAGCGATTCGCCGGTGATGCGCGCCTGGTCGACAAAGGAATGGCCGGCGACGACCGTTCCATCCACCGGCATGCGGCCGCCGGGATTGACCAGAACCGCGTCGCCGACCCTGATCTCCTCTGCCGCGACGTTTTGCACACCATCGGCACGGCGCACGCTCACCGAGCGCGGCAGGCCCTCGAGAAGGTCGCGAATGGCGCGCCGGCCGCGTGAAACCGTCATACCTTCGAGAACCTCGGCGACCAGCACGAAGAGGGTGATGACCAGGGCGCTGAAGAATTCCGAGATCGCGGCCGCGGCGATGACGGCGATGGCCATGGAAAGTTCCATGGTCATGCGCTTCTCGGCGATGTTCTCGATCGCCTCCTTGAAGATGGGATAGCCGCCGATCAGAACGCCGACGACGCCGACAAAGTCCAGGCGATGGAACGGTGGGACGATACGAAACCAGACGGCAGCGGCAGCCAGGGCCACAAGGGCGATGCGAACCCCTTCGGCCCAGGAAAAGGCATGCTCATGTTCATGTTCGCGCGCGTGGTCGCCGCCATGGTCTTGCGCCGGCTCCGGCGCGCGCTCCATTGGCTCCTGACCTTCCGCGACCGGCGCCACAAAGCCTTCCCGTGTTGCCATGATGCCGCTCCGACCCGACTATTTGAGATAACTTTGGACGACCTCGATGAGCTGCTCGGCGCCCTTGGCGCGATCGCGATCCCGATCGCTTGCCGGGTCGGAGACATGGGTCCGAATGTGATCTTCCATCACCTCGGCCATCAGGCCGTTGGCGGCGCCCCGCACAGAGACCACGAGACGCATCACCTCGGCGCATCCGATCTCCGCGTCAAGGGCGCGCTCGATCGCTTCGACTTGGCCCTTGAGGCGGCGAACGCGATGGAGAAGCTTGCTCTTCTCCTTGACGGTATGGCTCATCGGATGATCTCCCGCACCGATATAGGATAGGGGGTATGCTATATAGGCGGTGCCTTATTGTCGAGGTCTCGGTGCCTGGAAGGCCCAACCCTGCCGGCCCCGCCTGCAAGCGGGCGGGGCACGACGGAGCTGGAAGACCGCGAAAAAGGCCTTTGGCATGCGGACCGCCGCCAATATCCTCGCTCCGGCGCAGCTTTTCGGGGTAGCGTGCCGCATTTGGCCGCCCATTCGCCCGCGCCGAGGCCGCGAGAATACCCCAACGGGAAGACGAATATCATGGCAAGCAACACCACTACCCAAACCAAAAGCATGTCGATCATTGTCACCAAGGGAACGCTCGACGGCGCCTACCCGCCCTTCATCCTCGCCACCACGGCCGCAGCGATGGGGCTGGAGGTGACCATGTTCTTCACCTTCTACGGTCTCGCGCTTCTGAAAAAGGATCTCGATCTCGGAATCTCCTCCCTCGGCAATCCGGCGATGAAGATGCCGATGATGGGCGTCCATATGGGGATGCCGAACCTGCTCGCGGCGGTTCCCGGCGCCAGCTCCATGGCGACGGCAATGATGAAGAACCTGATCAAGAAAAAGGGCGTCGCCT
>JAJYTL010000316.1 GCA_021793055.1 Pseudomonadota bacterium | reverse complement strand
GCTGGATTTTCAGTCTCGGGCGGCCTTGGCACCCAAGAGCACGCCGCTCAATGCCTTTGTACCCCCTAGCCCGCGTTATCGCTATGTCGTCGCAGCTCTCGGAGCTTCCGCGGATTCCACAGCCAGCCCCGAGGCTTTCCACTCCGGATAGCCGCCTTCGAGGCGTCGTGCCGACAATCCGCGCTTCCGCAGGAACGTGACCGCCTCGAAGGCGAGGACGCAATAGGGCCCACGGCAATAGGCGACGATCTCCCGGCCTTTCGGAATTTCCCGAAGACGGCGCGACAGCTCGCGGAGCGGGATATTAAGCGCGTTCGGCAGATGACCGGCCGCGTACTCGTCCTCGGGGCGGACATCGAGCACGGTAACGGCACCGTCCCTTAGTCGACGCCCGAGCTCCTTGCGGGAAACCGGCTCGAGCGCATCGCGATCGATAAAATACCCGCGGACAATATCGCGCACTGCCGCGGCGTTGCCTTCGCCAACGCGGTGAAGCGCCGTGGTCAGCTCCAGCACGGAGGGATCGCTTAGCCGATACAGCACATGCTTGCCGCTGCGCCGCGAAGCCAGCAGGCCGGCCCGCCGCATCAGCCGGAGATGCTGCGAGGCGCCGGCGACCGAAAGGCCGCAGCGCGCGGCCAAGGTCTCGACAGTCCGCTCGCCTTGCGCCAGGAGCTCGATAATCTCCAGCCGGGCGCCATGGCCGAGCGCCTTGGCGATTTCGGCGAAGGCGGCGAAGAGGGCGCGTTTCGGGTTCTCGCTTGACATGGCGGCCTCCTCGCGAAATCATTCAATATAATTGTTGAATAATAAAATGAAATCCTGTCAAGGCGCAAGGCCGTACCCGGCTTTGACAGGAGAACGGGGGAAACGGCCATGATTCCTCGCTCATTCCCGCACCACGCGCGGGTTGCGATCTCCCATCCGCTCGACTGTGGCGGCAGTGCCGTCGTCGCAGAACGTCGCGCTACGAACGCCGGATATGCTCGGATACTGATATTCCCTCAAAGGCAAAGGAGGCGCGAAAGGTGAAAGCGCTCTTCATCCTCAACGAACCGCCTTACGGGACGGAGCGAATCTACAACGGCCTCCGCTTGGCCCACGCCCTGGCGAAGAAGGATCCGGCGTGTTCCATCACGGTCTTCCTTATGGCCGATGCGGTCGGCGGCGCGAGGAAGGGCCAGAAGACGCCGGAAGGCTACTACAACCTTGAGCGCATGCTGAAGCGCTTCGCCAGCGGAACCCACAGGGTTCTTCTTTGCGGCGCCTGCATGGACGCGCGTGGCCTGACGGAAGACGACCTTATGGACGGCGCAAGGCGCAGTTCGATGGATGAACTGGCCGCGGAGACGCTCGCGGCTGACAAGGTTCTGGTGTTCTAGACGGCGGCAGGCGCGACAACACTGTCGCCCGGGCACAGGGGGCAAGGAAGCGATTATGTCGGAGGCATCTTTGAGGAAAACCGCTGCCGGCACTTTTCCGCGCGGCATCCGCACCAATCTGGAGCAGTTCGCACAACAGGCGGTGCAGGTATTTTTCGTCGGGCTGATGATCGGCACGGAGCGTACGGTTCTGCCGGCGCTGAGTGGCGCCTTCGGCGTGCCGCCCAATTCCTACACTTTCCTCACCGCCTTTGTCTTTTCGTTCGGCGTGGTAAAGGGCCTGCTCAATTTCTTTGCGGGCCAGCTTGGCGACCGCAAGGGTCGCCGGCGGGTGCTCCTCCTCGGGTGGATCGCCGGCCTCCCGATTCCCTTCCTGATCCTGTTTGCCGCGAATTGGTGGTGGATCATCGGCGCCAATGTCCTGCTCGGTGTCAATCAAGGCTTCGCCTGGACGATGACCATCACAAGCCAGGTCGATCTTGCCGGCGGGCGCGAACGCGGACTTGCGGTCGGTATCAATGAGTGCCTGGGATATGTCGGGGTCGGCGTGGCGGGGCTTGCTACTGCCTACCTCGCGCTCCGCTTCGGGCCACGGCACGCGCTGTTCGGTTTCGGCATCGCCGTGGCCCTTCTCGGGCTTGCCGGCACGATTGCGCTGGTCCGCGAAACGCTGCCCTGGGCACAGGCGGAGCAGGCCGAGCGCCGTCAGGCCGGTGGGTCGCACGCCGCACATGCGAGCCTTCGGACGATACCCGATGACCCGGCGGGGTGGGACGTCTTTCGACTGGTCTCGTTTCGTCACCCGACATATCGGGCGCTCGCTCAGGGCGGTGCCGCCAACAAGATCGCCGACGCCTTGGTGTGGGTGCTATTCCCGGTGTTTCTCAAGACGCGCGGAGCGAGCTTGACGGAAATTGGATGGATCACTGGGGCGTACGCGACGATATGGGGCATGTCCCAACTCGTGACCGGGCGCCTCTCCGATCGCATCGGGCGCAAGCCCCCGATCGTCGCCGGTTTTTGGCTGCTCGCACTGGGCGTCGCCGGCACCGCCTTGGCAAGAGGGCTCGCGGCTTGGCTCGGCTGCGCCGCCGTCATGGGCGTCGGCATGGCCTTGCTCTATCCGAATCTGATCGCCGCGGTGGCCGACATTTCGCCGCCTGCCTGGCGCGGGCGGGCGCTTGGCGTCTACCGCTACTGGCGCGACACCGGGTATGCGATCGGCGCCTTGCTACTCGGGGTGGCGGCCGAGATGACGGGGCAGATCGTCAGTGCATTCTGGTTGACGGCGCTGCTTCTGATTATTTCAGGCCTTTGGATTGCAACGGTTGAGGAAACCCACCCGCCGCACCTCCACGCTTGAGGCGCCCCTAGATCACGAGGTAAGCGCATTGCTCAAGATGGATTGGGCGGCTCCGGCGCATTAGATCGGGCTAGAAATCCTTGACCTTTTCAGGGAGGAACGGGACCTTTGCGAGGCGATAGAGAGGCGCTCCGCCGGATCCATGTTGATGGCGTTATCAATGTCCTGCCAGATCAGAAGCGGACATCATGAGACGAGGAAAGAGTAAGCTACAGTCGCTCACGCCGTGTGGGCGAATGTAGTTTATCCTTTCCCGCCAACAGGTAACTGCTTTTCGACTCCGGAAGGGCAGTGATCGCGCACCTAACCTAACTCGCTGTTTTCAGAACCGGATACCGACCACACGACCTCCGGATTTACATGCCCTTAACTCTGATCTCCCACTCTATTGAATTTCTGCGATAGGCGGCACCGGCGACAAAGCGCAATCCAGATTCCGGGGAGGTTCGGACGTTGCAAGAAAATGCTGTACGGAAGCATCGGCGCAGACGCGACCCAATAGAACAGACCCAAGAGCGAGAGGAACGTTACGCGCTGATCTTGTCTGCTGCCAATGACGGTCTGTGGGACTGGGACATGAAAGCCGGCAAGGTCTATCGCTCGGACCGACTGCAGGAGATATTGGGCCTGGACGCAACAGTTCGGGAGGGCTCCCCAGCGGAGTGGATCGCGCTCATCCACCCCGCCGACAGAGAGCTGTATCGCTCGCGTTTCCGTAAGTACCTGAAGGACGGGAGCGCTCGCTACGAATGCCGATACCGTTTGAAGGACGCGAGCGGCGCCTTCCGCTGGATCCTGGAATATGGCAAGGGGTTGCGTGATCATACCGGTCGGATCTATCGCGTTGCCGGATCCGTGCGTGACATCACTGAGCACGTGAACGCAGAAGCGGCACTGCGTCGGAGCGAGCAGCGGTTCCGCGATATTGTTGAGACCGCCTCTGACGTCATTTGGGAAACCGACGCAGAGCACCGCTTTACTTACGTATCCGGGATCCAACACGATCATGCCGGCATCGCGCTCGCGCACCTTGTCCGCGGCGACGCGCGGCAGCAGCTCGTAGCCCTGCTCGTGGCGCACGATCACCAGCGTGCCGCTGGCCAGCTGGGTGCGCAGCAGTGCGTTTACCAGCACGCTGCGGATGCTGTCACCATCGCGGAAGCGGTAGGCGATCTCACCCTCGCGCTTGACCTTGTGCGCCTCGACGATCTGGCGGATCTGC
>JAJYTL010000315.1 GCA_021793055.1 Pseudomonadota bacterium | reverse complement strand
TCCGCCTTGGGCTGGCCCCGGGCGACCTCGGCCTGCAACTTCTGCCATGGCGTCGCGAAGGCGCCCGCGGCGGGACGCGGCGCGGCGACCCCGGGTTGCGCCGCGACGTCGGCGCGGGCACGGCCCGCCGTCAGCGCGAGCGCGGCAAGGCCGGCGAGGGCGATGAGAAATGCGCCGCCGCGCTGCCGCGGCGAAGGATCACGTGCCGACCACATGCGGATCACCGCTGACGATTACCTGAAAACGATTGCCCGGAAATGATTGGAAGCGTCACTGGAACCGCGAGCGGCCTTCGGCGCCGCGGGCGATCAGGCGCAAGCGCCCGCCATCAGTCTCGACCACCGTGCAGGAGCAATGATCCGGGCGAAAGACGACAACCTGATCGCTGCCCGTGGCGGCGCCGACGACCAGATTGATGGCGATGAAATGGCTCACCACCACGGTATCCGAGAGCATCGAGAAGAGCGTCTCCAAGACGCCGCTCCGCCAGGCGCGAAGCTGGTCGTCGAGCTCGGACCAGGTGCCGGCGGCGATCTTGCCGAGCCAAGTGCCGCGCGCCGCCAGGTCGTCGCTGGGCGAGGGGATTTCCGCGACGCGCGGCTCGACCCGCGCGCACAGCCGCCACGTGCGCTCCAGCGGCGCGATGGTCTCGCGCGCGCGCTTGAGCGGGCTGGTGAACAGCGGCAGCGGGCCCAAGGCTTCGAGCCGCGCCGCGACCTCCTCGGCCTGGCCCTGGCCACGCGGGCTGAGACCGGGGTCGAGCGCGGCATCGAATGCCGCTTCCGCTTCGCCGTGACGGATGAGATAGAGCTTGGGCATCGGACACCACGGATTGAAGCACAGATTCGGGCGCGCAACCAGCGCGATAGCGATCCCGCCGCGCGGCGGACGGTTCTTTCGGGACCGCGCCGTTTCGCGTTGCGCGGCCGGTCACGCCGCCTTGAGGATACTCTCCACCAGCCGGCTCCAATAACTCGCGCCGAGGGCGAGCGCCTCGTCGTTGAAATCGTAGCGCGGGTTGTGCAGCGAGGCGCCCTTGCCGTTGCCGATGAAAATATAGGCACCCGGGCGCTCGTTCAGCATCCAGCCGAAATCCTCGGCGCCCATGACCTCGGGCACGTTGCGGTTGACGTTTTCCGCCCCCACCACCTCGATCGCCGCGGCGGCGGCGAGGTCGGTTTCCTCGGCCGTGTTGATGGTCGGCATGTAGCGCCGCTCGTAGGTGATCTCGCCCTTCGCGCCATGCGCCTTGGCGATGCCCACGACGATTTCGCGCATGCGCTTCTCGATGGTCGCCTGCACGGCGGCGTCGAAGGAGCGCGTGGTGCCGCAGAGCGTCGCTTCCGCCGGAATGATGTTGGTGCCGTGGCCGGCGTGAATCTGCGTCACCGTCACCACCGCGGGCTTTCCCGGATCGATGTTGCGGGCGACGATGGTCTGCAGCGCCATGACGATCTCGGCCGCGATCGGCACCGGGTCGATGCCGAGCTGCGGGAAGGCGCCGTGCGCGCCCTCGCCCCGGACGGTGATGAAGAAGAAATCCGCCGCCGCCATGATCGGCCCCTTGCGCATGGCGAAGGTGCCGGTCGGGATGCCCGGCATGTTGTGCATGCCGAACACCGCCTCGACCGGGAAGCGCTCGAACAGGCCCTCCTCGATCATCACCTTGGCGCCGCCCTCGCCTTCCTCGGCGGGCTGGAAGATGAAATGCACGGTGCCATCGAAATTGCGGCTTTCGGCAAGATACTTGGCGGCGCCGAGCAGCATCGCGGTGTGGCCGTCGTGGCCGCAGGCGTGCATCTTGCCCGGGGTGTCGGAGCGGTAGGGGTGGTCGCTTTCCTCGGACAGCGGCAGCGCGTCCATGTCGGCGCGCAGCCCGATGGCGCGGTTGCCGCTGCCGGCCTTGAGCGTGCCGACGACGCCGGTCTTGGCCAGGCCGCGATGCACCTCGATGCCGAATTCGGCCAGGCGCGCGGCGACGAAATCCGCCGTCCTCACCTCCTCGAAGGCAGTCTCGGGATGGGCGTGAATCTTGTGCCGCCAGTTCGCGATTTCCGCCTGGAACGCGGCGATCGCCTAGATCTTGCCCATGATGCCTCCGGAATGACGGGTTGCGCCTGCGCGGCTTCGTTCCACGATAGCGGCGCCGGCCGCGCCCGTCCAGACGCGGCGACGCCGGTCGTGCCGCGCGCCCCGCGCCGCTCGCGCTTGACTTGCGTTGCCGCCCTGGATGAACTTGCCGGGCCTTCGCCTCGCTTTGCGCCGCCTTGCGCGGCCTGCGACGCGGCCGGCTTGTTTCGTCGCGTCTCTTGTCAGGTAAATCCGTGGCCGCAGCCGATCCCGCCGCAGACAGCATCCGCTTTCGCCTCAACGGCGTCACGGTCACCGCCCCTGGACCCGGCACGCGGCCGCTCGGGCCGATGCTGCGCGAGGAGCACGGGCTCACCGGCGTCAAGCTCGCCTGCGACGATGGCACCTGCGGCCTCTGCTCGGTGCTGGTGGACGGCCAGGCGGTGCGCGCCTGTCGCTATCCCGTGGGCGAGGCCGAGGGTCATGTCGTGGTCACCGTCGAGGGCCTGCACGCGCAGGCGACCTTGAACCGCATTCAGCGCGCCTTCCTGAAATGGGGCGTGCCGCAATGCGGCTTCTGCGCGCCCGCCATGCTGATCGCGGCGACCGAGCTGCTGGGCTCGCGCGCGCGGCCGAGCGAGGCCGAGATCCGCGCCGCGCTTTCCGGCGTGCTGTGCCGCTGCACCGGCTATGGCCGCATCGTCGCCGCCGTGGCCGAGGCGGTGGGCGAGGTCGAGATGCCGCGCCCGCCGGCGGCGGGCCGGGCGGCCGGCCGCGACGTGCCGGCGATCGATGGTTATGCCAAGGTCACGGGCGGCCTTGCCTTCGCCGCCGATGCCGTGCCGCCGGCGGCGCTTTGGCTTCGCCTCGTCACCGCGCGCCGCGCCCCGGCGCGCCTTTCCCTCGGCTCCGTCGCGCCGCTGCTTGCGGCGCATCCCGGACTGCGCGCGGTATTGAGCGCAAGCGATCTGCCCGCCGGGCTCGCGGCCGCTATACCGTTTCCCGCCGCCGGTCGGGTCGAATTCCTCGGCCAGCCGGTCGCCGCCGTGATCGGCAGCCGCGCGGCGCTCGCCGCGATTTCCGATGCCGCGCTGCCGATCCGCTATCAGCCTTTGCCGGAAACCGGCGCGCCGCCGCTTGCCGTGGCCGAGCGCCGCCACGGCGCGCCCGAGGCCGCTTTCGCTGCCGCGGCGCGGATCGCGGAAGGGTCGTTCGCGCTCGAAACCCTGGCCCCGGCGCCGATCGAGATCGCGGCCGGCTGGGCCGAGAAGCGGACGGACGGGCTCGATCTTCACCTCGCGTTGCGCCCGGGCGGCGCTGAGCGCCGCCTGTTGGCCGCAGCCCTTGGCCTGCCGCTTGAGAAGGTGCGGATCGTGCCGCCGGCCGCCGCCGGCGGTTTCGGCGCCCGCGATATCGACGGCCCGGCACTGCTTCTCGGCTTCGCTGCCTGGACGCTCGATCGGCCGCTGGCGCTGATGGCTGCGCCGCTCGTGGCGGCGACGAAAATCGCGCCCCGCCTTCGGGTCACGGCCCGCCTCGCCGCCGATCGCGACGGCCGGCTACTGGCGGCCGAAAGCGACAGCCATCTCGCGGCCGGCGTCACGCCGGGAGCGGCTTCGGGCTTGGCGGCCGGACTTGCAGCCGGACTTGCAGTCGGACTGGCGGCTCAGGGCGCAACCGGCCCTTATCCGCTCGCCGCCGCTTCCGCCGCGGCCCGCGCCTTGGCGGACGGCGCGGCGCCGCTTGGCGCCAGCCGCGGCCTCGGCGCCGTCGAGACGACGATCTGGCGCGAGGCGCGGATCGACGATCTGGCGGCGGGCCTCGGCCTCGACCGGCTGGATATCCGCCGCCGCAATGCGGCCGGTACGCCCGGATTGGCCGCCTGTCTCGCGGCGCTGGCGCCCCGTTGGCGGCAGGCCGCCGAAGACGTCGCGGCGTCC
>JAJYTL010000314.1 GCA_021793055.1 Pseudomonadota bacterium | reverse complement strand
GGCGTTCTTGCGGAAGCCCTCGGGGCCGGCGACGATCATCGCGCCGACCGGCGCCTGACCCTGGATATGGCTGTTGTCGTAGACCTCGATCCGCTGCGGCGGGCTCGGGCAGCGGAACAGCGCGCCGACCGCGCGGAGCACCTCGGCCTGGGACGCGGTCTCGGCGAGGCGGCGGTCGAGGGCGCCGCGCGCGTTCTCCAGCGCGTTCTCGACCAGCGCCTTCTTGCGGCCGCGCTCGGGGACTTGGATCCGCACCCGGCGCCCGGCGCCGACGCTCAAGGCTTCGGCCAGAAGCTCGGCGTCGGCGAGGCGATGGCTGAGCAGAATCCGCGCCGGCGCCGGCCGCGTATCGTAGAACTGGCCGATGAAGGCGGCGAGTACCTCGGCCTCGTCGATGTCGCGGCTATGGGCGGGGAAATAGGCGCGGTTGCCGCAGTTCTGCCCGGCGCGGTAGAAAAACGCCTGCACGCAGGTCAGGCCGCCGCGGGCGGCGAGGGCGATGACGTCGGCCTCGCCGATCTCGGCGACATTGATGTCCTGGTGCGCGTGGATCTGGGACAGCGCCTGGATGCGGTCGCGGAAGATCGCCGCCGCCTCGAAGTCGAGCGCGCGGCTCGCCGCCAGCATCTGCTGCGAAAGCCGCTGCTGCACCGCGGTGCTGGCGCCGGAGAGAAAATCCCGTGCCTCGGCGACGATGGCGCCGTAGGCCTCGGGCGCGATGCGGCCGACGCAGGGCGCGCTGCAGCGCTTGATCTGGTATTGCAGGCAGGGCCGCGTGCGGGCGGCGAATTCGGCGTCCGAGCAAGAGCGCAGCGGAAACGCGCGTTGCAGCACGGCCAAGGTGCGGTTGACGGCGCCGGCCGAGGCGAAGGGGCCGAAATATTGTCCCGGCCGGTCGCGCGGCCCGCGGTGCTTGGCGATCTGCGGCCACGGGTGGTCGCCGGTGATGACGATCGAGGGGAACGATTTGTCGTCCCGCAGCACGACGTTGTAGTAGGGCTTGAGGCGCTTGATCAGGTTGGCTTCGAGAAGCAGCGCCTCGACCTCGCTCCGGGTGGTGATGACCTCGAGCTGGACGGTCGCCGCCACCATGCGCTGCAGCCGGTTCGGCAGCCGTTCCGGCCGGGTATAGGCGGCGACCCGGCGCGACAGATCCTTGGCCTTGCCGACATAAAGCACGGCGCCCTTGCGGTCGATCATGCGGTAGACGCCGCTGGCGCGCGGCAGGGTTGCGAGTGCGGCTCGAATTGCCGCCGCGCCGCGCAGCGTCGGCGCGACGCCGGTGTCGCCGGCCGATTGGCCGCGCGCGCTTGAGACGGCTTCGGTTGCGTCGCTCCCGATGTGCATGGGCTTCATCTTGAGCCGCCGTCCGGTGCCGTCAATGGCGCGATGCCAGCACGAACGGGCGTGATGCCGGCAATTCATGCAGCTCGATCATGGCTGGATCATCGATTTGTCATACTATCCACGGAATCTATGGATAAGTCTGTGGAAAACCTTTGCCGACGAGGTGCCCCCTGGCGGGAATCAAGGACCCGGACGTTTTTGCATAAAAAATGTGCAACAATGCCAACTATTTGAAATAAAAGCACTATTATGTTTTAACCGGATGCCGATTTTGCATTTGCGAAGACCAAGCGAATTTTTTTTCGAACTCAGACAATTTTTTCTTGCTTGTGCACAAGTTGGCTGTTTTCCGCCATTTTTGGCTTCGCTACTGCCGATTTCGCCGCTTTCAGGCGCGCCGCAGCCGCTCGATTTCGACCCCGACGCTCGCCGCTTCCGGGATCGCGTCGAGCTTTTCGACCCGGACTCGCGCCGACCAGACGCGGGAATCCGCGAGGCAGGCCGCGGCGATACGCTCGGCCAGGGTCTCCACCAGCTTGACCCGGCTTGCCGCGACGATGGCCTTCACCTGGTCGACGACCTCCTGGTAGCAGACTACATCCTCCAGCACGTCGCCGCTATTCTCGCTCTCGCGCACCGCGAGATCGAGATTGATGCGGATGCGTTGGCGCCGGTCCTGTTCGTGGCGCCAGACGCCGATCGCCGCCTGTAGCCCGAGATCGCGCACGAAGACGTGGCGGAGCCGCCGCGTGGCGTCGGCGATGGGATCGGGATGGCTCATTCCATGCCTCCGTTCGGCGACGACAAGGCGGGCGAAGGCAGATGCTGGCCGCCGTCCAGGGCCAGCATCTGGCCGGTCAGGCTCGGCGCTTCCAGGATATAGCGCACGCCGGCGGCGATATCGTCCGGTGTCGGCGCGCGGCGCAGCGGCAGCGCCGCGGTCTGGCGCGCGAAATCGCCCGCGCTCTGATGCGCCGAGGGCAGCGTCGGGCCGGGACCGATGCCGTTGACCCGGATGCGCGGCGCCAGCGCCATGGCGAGCGTCTGGGTCAAGAGCCAGAGCCCGCCCTTGCTCACCGTATAGGAGGCGAAGTGCGGCGTTGGCTTCCACACCCGCATATCGATGAGGTTGATGATGTTGCCGTCCATGCCCTCCGGCAGCGCATGGGCGAAGCTTTGCGCGAGAAAGAATGGCGCCCGCAGGTTGACGTCGAGATGCAGCGTCCAGCTTTCCAGCGTCGCGTTCAGGATGGTGTCGTGCTCGAAGCGCGAGGCGTTGTTGATCAGGGTGCCGATCGGCCCGAGCGCCGCCGCCGCGTCGGGCACCAGGCGCGCCACCGCCTGTGCGTTGCCGAGATCGGCGGCGAAGGTGCGGGCGATGCCGCCGGCGGCGCGGATTTCCGCCGCCAGCGCCTCGGCTTCGGTCTCCGAGCGGTGATGGTGGACGGCGATCGGGAAGCCGCGCCGGCCGAGATCGAGGGCGATGGCGCGGCCGATCCGCCGCGCGGCCCCGGTGACCAGCACCGCGCCCTTGTCCGCGTTCGTCATGCTCACCTGCTTCGCTTGCCTCTGAACTTGCGCGTGCCGGGCCGCCCGCCGACCGAGCGCGCGCCCGGACCGCGGGGTCCGCCGCCGTCGCCGCCGGCGATGCCGATTTCGCTCGCCTGCAGGCGGCGGATTTCGTCGCGCAGCCGCGCCGCCTCCTCGAATTCGAGATCGCCGGCCGCCGCCTGCATGCGCTTTTCGAGATCGGCGATATGGGCGGCGAGATTGCCGCCGATGCGATGCAGCGGGCCGCTTTCGCCGAGATCGACGGTGTAGTGGTCGGTCTCGTAGACGCTTTCTAGGATGTCGCCGATGTTCTTGCGCACGCTCGCCGGGGTGATGCCATGGGCGAGGTTGTAGGCCATCTGCTTCTGGCGCCGGCGGTGGGTTTCGTCGAGCGCCCGCTTGAGGCTGCCCGTCATGCGGTCGGCATAAAGGATCACCCGGCCCTCGATGTTGCGGGCGGCGCGGCCGATGGTCTGGATCAGCGAGGTCTCGGAGCGCAGGAAGCCTTCCTTGTCGGCGTCGAGGATGGCGACCAGGGCGCATTCCGGAATGTCGAGGCCCTCGCGCAAGAGGTTGATGCCGATCAGCACGTCGAAGGCGCCGAGGCGGAGATCGCGGATGATCTCGATGCGCTCCAACGTGTCGATGTCGGAATGGAGGTAGCGCACGCGGCAGCCGGCCTCGCCCAGATATTCGGTCAGGTCTTCGGCCATGCGCTTGGTCAGGGTGGTGACCAGGACGCGCTGGCCCTTGGCCGCCGCCGCTTTGCACTCGCCGAGCAGGTCGTCGACCTGATGCTCGACCGGGCGCATCACCGGCTCGGGGTCGATCAGGCCGGTCGGGCGGATCAATTGCTCGACCACCACGCCGTCGGTCTTTTCCAACTCCCAGGGTCCGGGCGTCGCCGAGACGAACAGCGATTGCGGCCGCATGCTCTCCCATTCGGCGAAGCGGAGCGGCCGGTTGTCGACGCAGGACGGCAGCCGGAAACCGTATTCGGCGAGCGTCGTCTTGCGCCGGTAGTCGCCGCGGAACATGCCGCCTAGCTGTGGCACGGTGACGTGGCTCTCGTCGACGAAGAGCAGCGCGTTGTCGGGCAGATATTCGAACTGG
>JAJYTL010000313.1 GCA_021793055.1 Pseudomonadota bacterium | reverse complement strand
CGACTGAGCTTCGCCCCTAGAAAACGCCCCTCCTTGTCGAAATCATAGGCAAGCACCGGCCGCGCGGCTGGGGCGCAGGCGTGGCACTGGCTGAGTTCGATCTGGAACCGGAAACTCTGGTCGCCATCGGGGCGGGTGTGCTCGCTCAAAAATTTCGGCGGCTCGTCACTCAGGGCAAGACCGTGCGCGCGGGCGAGCACGGCGCGGAGTGCGGGGTCGGCATTGAGATCGACTTTCTGGGCGAGTTTCCAGACGTCGATGATCGGCGGCGTGCCGTTGAGCAGCACCGGCGCCTCGTTGTCGTTGGCGAAAAACGGATAGGTGACGGTCCCGAGATCGACGACGCCATAAGCCTGGAATGCGCTGAGATAGCCGTTGAAGCCGGTCTCGCGCGCGAAGGCGATGGCATGTGGTGAGGCGTGTTCCCGCGCCATCACCCGCGGGAGACAGGCGCCGCCAGTGGTTCCGCGTGGGCAGGCATCGGCGATGAAGTTGGTTTGCCACACGCTCGCCGCGCCCCACCGTTTGCTTTGTGGCGCCGGATCGGGCGTGGGCGCGGGCGATGATGGTGGCGTGGGCGGCGCTTTCGGGCCGGTCAGGCTGGCAAGATCCTGTTCAATCGTGCCAAAAAATGCCCCGGCAGCGGACGTGCCGTCATTCCCCGAATTGGGCTGTCCGTTGTTGGTGGCGCAGGAGAGCAGCACGAGAGAAGACACAAAAAGGAAGGGCCACCTGATCGTCGTGGCGATTTTTCTTCGCGATCGTGAGCCTCGGGCGTGTTCCATCGGAAACCCAGCCAATGAGCACAGGATACCGTTCGTTGGACGAATAATTGCATGAAGCCACCGTGACCTGGGAACGCTATTGTTAACCTTTTGGTAACTTTTTCGTGACATCCGTACGCCATGGAGAAGTTTCGCCTCGCGGCACAACGCAAGGTGGAACTGAACGCGAGCCAATCCACGGCTATGGAGATGGCCCGACAGATGGGGAATCGGAATCTCCGGCGCCATCTCTATAGCGGGCCATACCGCTTCGAACCCAAAAAACGGGCGCTCATTCGCCGATCAGGCGGGCGGCGTTCGGTCATCTCCCGCGCGGCGCGCCCGCTCATAGAACTCCCGCAGCATCGCATCGAGCACGATCCCGCGGAACTCGGGGTTCGACATGAACCGCGACGAAATTGCCTCGTTCCGCTCCGTCCGCCCGATCACGGCTTCCCGTGCCTTGGGGTCAAAAGCGTGGCGGAAATTGTCGATCGAATTGCGCCTGGCCTGCTCGGCCAGCGTGTCATCGGCGGCGAGATCGCCCACGACCTGGTCCATGAACAGCCTGTCGCGCTCGTTGAAATCGGTGCCGAACCGCTCGTTCAGAAGCGTGATTACCTGCGAAAGCGGCGATTTCGCCGCATCCTTCAGGGCCGCAGTTCCGACCTCGGTCGGGCCGCCGAGCGGCAGCGCGTCGGCACCGGCAAGCGCTACCGAACCGGTGAAAGTCCGGTCAAGCCGGTAGTAGGCGAGCGACACGTCGTCATCGAGATCGAGCGCGGCACCACCTTCCCGCCGCGGCAGCTTGCGGGCCAACATGCGTGCAAAGGCGTAGAGCTTCTCAAGCTCTGGGTCGCCAAACGCCGCGATCTGGCTGGCGAAGCCGTAGAGGCGCACGAAACTCGCGAGTTGGGACCGGAACGCCTCCCGCCGCTCGGGGTCAGGCTCGGCCGAGAACCGGCCCACGGCGGGGTCGAGCGCACGGTGCAACAGCCCCTGGTCGGACGGCTTCTGCGCCGTGCGCGGCTTGAAGAACACACGGGCAAAATCTTCCACCTCCTGGTGCCAGAAATACTGGAACCCCTCCAGTCCGGTCTTGAGCGCGTAGAGCAGGTTCGGGTCGGTCGGCTCGTCGATCTCGGGCTGCTCGTAATATGGCGCGAACGCCTCCTTGATCTCCTCGGCGGTGTTCTCGAAATCGAGGATGAAGGTATCCTCTTTCCCCGCGCACATGCGGTTGAGGCGGGAAAGCGTCTGCACCGCCCTCAGCCCCTTCAGCTTCTTGTCGACGAACATCGTGTGCAGGAGGGGTTGATCGAAGCCGGTCTGGTATTTCTCGGCGACGATCAGGAGATGAAAGCCCGCCCCCTCGAACCGCTCCGGCAGTTCGCGTTCGCCAAAACCGTTGATGCCGGCCTCAGTGAATTCGGTGCCCTCGTCGATGACGGTGCCGGAGAATGCGACCAGCACGCCGAGGTCGGTGTAGCCATGCTCCCGCAAATAAGCGTCGAACGCTTGCTTGTAGCGCACCGCGTGCAAGCGGGAACGCGTGACCACCATCGCTTTTGCCCGCCCGCCGATCTTGTGGCGCGTGTGGCGGCGGAAATGCTCCACCATCACCGCCGTCTTCTGGGCGAGGTTATGGGGATGCAGGCTCGCGAACTGGGCGATCGCCTGGCGCGCGCGGCTCTTGTCCACCTCCGGATCTTCTTCCGCGGCCTTGGCGAAGCGGTAATAGGTCTTGTAGGTCGTGTAGTGCTTCAGCACGTCGAGGATGAAGCCTTCCTCGATCGCCTGGCGCATGGAATAGAGGTGGAACGGGCGAGCGCGGCCGTCCGGTCCCGTCGTGCCGAACAGCTCCATAGTCTTCTTCTTCGGCGTCGCGGTGAAGGCGAAGAAGCTGAGATTGGGCTGCCGGCCGCGCGCGGCCACCGCCTTCAGGATCTCGTCATCGATGTCCTCATCTCCAGCGTCCTCGCTTTCCGCGCGCTCCAAGGTGGTCGCGGCCAGCACGCGCTTGAGGTTGGCCGCACTCTCCCCCGTCTGGCTGCCATGCGCTTCGTCGACGATCACGGCGTAACGGCGGGCGCCGCCGGCTTTGATTCTGTCCAACACAAAAGAGAATTTCTGGATGGTGGAAATGATGATCGGTGTGCCGCGGTTGAGCGCTGCGGCAAGCTGGGCGCTGTCGGTGTCGATCTTCTCCACCACGCCCTGCTTGTGCTCGAACTGGTAGATATTGTCCTGCAATTGCTTGTCCAGCACGCGCCGGTCGGTGATCACGATGACCGAGGAAAACACCGGCTTGTCGTCCGCCCCATCCTTGCCACAGGTATGCAGGCCGGAGAGGTGGTGCGCCAGCCAGGCGATCGAGTTGGACTTGCCGGAGCCGGCGCTGTGCTCGATCAGGTAGCAGTGCCCGGCACCGCGGGCGCGCACGTCGGCGAGCAGTTTGGTCACCGCGTCGAGCTGATGAAAGCGCGGGAAGATGATTTCCCCCTCGCGCCCTTTTTCGGTCTTCTCGATATGGAGAAAGCGGGCGAGGATCTCCATCCAGGTGTCCTTCGCCCAGACGCTCTCCCAGAGATAGGCGGTCTTGTAGCCGTTTGGATTGTCGGGATTGCCGGCGCGCGTGCCGCGCCCGCGGTTGAACGGCAGGAAATGCGTGCTCTTGCCCGCAAGCCGCGTGGTCATGAAAACCTCGTCGGGATCGACGGCGAAATGGACCAAGCATCGGGATTTCCAGCGCAGCAGCGGCTCGCGCGGGTCGCGATCCTCGCGATACTGCGCGCGGGCGTGGGCGGCGGTCTGGCCGGTGAGCGGGTTTTTCAACTCTGCCGTGGCAATGGGGAGGCCGTTCAGAGCGAGCACGACATCGATCGAAAGCGCCGGGTTGCGTGTCGCATAACGGACCTGACGGGTGACGGTGAGGATGTTTTTTTCCCAAGCCGCGAGGGTTGCGGGATTGAGGCCCGACGCCGGGCGGAAGAAGGCAAGAGAGAGCCTCACGCCGCTATCCGTGACGCCGTGGCGAAGCACATCGAGCGTGCCGCGCGCATCGAGGGCACCGGCGATCAGGCGCGTCAGCCGCGCGGGCAAGGCCGTCTCGCCGTGCATCCGGGCGAGTTTTTCCCATGCCTCGTTCTGGCTTTCGCGCAGGAACCGCAGCAGAACTTCCGACCAGAGGGCAAGCCTGGCATCGAAGCCGGCCGGATCGCCCCTGGTGTAGCCGCCGGCGGCAAGAGATC
>JAJYTL010000011.1 GCA_021793055.1 Pseudomonadota bacterium | reverse complement strand
GGCGGCCAAACCGCGTTCCTTGCAATCTATATAATGCTGCATCGCAGCATCGGCCAAGGGTAAAGTTCAGCCGATTGTCGCACCGGTTGTCGCCCCGGAGGCGAAGCGGCGGCGGGCCGCGGTCCGAATCAGGCCGGCGGCAGGGGATCGACGCCGCCCGGATCGCGCCAGCGGCGCATCAGCCAGATGACGCCAAGGAGATCGACGACGCCGACCCAGAGCCGGTCGCCGATGCCGTAATGCGAACGTCCGCGCGTCCGCGGCCGATGGCTGACCGGAACCGTGATCACCCGCGCGCCGGCGCGGAGAAACAGCGCCGGCAGAAAGCGATGGCAGTGGTCGAAATGGGGCAGCGCCAAGAACGCCTGCCGCGAGAAGAGTTTGAGACCGCAGCCGGTATCTGGCGTGCGGTCCTTGAGCAGCGCGCCCCGGACCCGGTTGGCGATTCGCGAGGCGAGGCGCTTTTGCCAGACGTCGCGCCGGCCGACCCGGTTTCCGGCAATCAGCACCGGCGGCAGGTCATCAGGCGATGCGGCGGGCCTCCGTGCCCAAAGCGCCGGGATATCGGCGGGATTGTTCTGGCCGTCGCCGTCCAAGGTCACGATCCAGGGAGCGCGGGCGGCCCGGATGCCGGTAATCAATCCGGCGCTTTGGCCACTGCGGCGACGGTGGCGCAGCGGTCGCAAGGCGGGGAATTGCCGCGCCGTCTCGCTGAGGACCCGCGGCGTCGCGTCGCTCGAGGCGTCGTCGACCACGATCACCTCGTAGGCCACAAGCTGGTCGAGCGCCGCCTGAATTTCCGCCAAAAGGGTGGCAAGGTTCTCGGCTTCGTTATGAGCCGGGATGACAACCGCTATTTCAGGTAGCAGGGACGCCATAATCTCTCTTGTACATTGAATACTGTCTTCTGTTCGCAAAAATTTCGCGACCGGGGCACCGGCGGCCATAAATAATTTCGTCCCCGTCCGCGAGCGCGGCCGGGCCGGCAGAGTTCGGAACGTAGACTTTGACCCATCCCTTTCATACCTGGACTTGGTGATAAATGGCCACCGCCTTCTCGACAAGCGGATGTCACCGCCAAATGACGCGGAAAATTTAAAATTCCCTTTGGATTAATAATTGTTAATCTTTTTTAAAGGGAAACCGGCACAGGATCGCAGGCGCATGGTGACGCCGCAATTTTCTCGCGCCTCGCCTTCCTTATCGCCGCGCTCGGGCGGCGAGGGCAGGCGAGCGTTGCGCCCGTTCAGGAATCGGCGCCGGGCTTCCCCCCCGCCGGGGAAGCGGTTTGCTGCCTATTTATTGCTGGCTCTCGGGTTTGGCGGACTAGTCGCCCTCAGCCTCTTGCCAACGGCGGCGAAAAACTTCGGCCCGGACCTGATGGCCCTTTGCACACTTGCCATCGGCGTTGGCTTCGGTTTTCTCGCCTGGCCCAACGAGCACGATCGCGAAGCACGCGATGCGAACTTCTTTTATCTCGCCGACATCTCGACCGATTGGGTGTGGGAGACCGACGCCGAGCACCGCTTCGCCTACTTCAATAGCCGATGGTCGACTGCGACCGGGCACGACCGCAAGACCGTGCTCGGCCGCACCCGTTTTGACATGCCGATTTCGACCGACGATCCCAAGGACCTGGTCCGCCATCGGGCGGATCTCGACGCCCATCGGCCGTTCCGCAATTTTGTCTACGTACACGACCAGTTCGGCCGCCGCCGCCATATCCGGATCAGCGGCTTTCCCATCTTCGCCGCGGATGGCGCCTTCCGCGGCTATCGCGGCATCGGCGCCGATGTGACCGCCGAAGTAACGGCGAAGCGGACGGCCGAGCAGGCTCGCCAGCGCCTGTTCGATGCGATCAACGGCATCGCCGACGGCTTTCTCCTCTTCGACGCCGACGACCGCCTGGTCCTGTGCAACCAGCAGACGCACCGGCTTGCCCTGCCGAAGGAAGCGTTAACGCCCGGCATCACCTTCGCCGGTTTCGCCTGCGGCCTTGCCGAGGCCGGCGTCATCCCGGCTGCCGCCGGCCGCGTCGACGACTGGATCGCGGAGCGGATCGTCCAGCACCGCGCCGCTTCGGGAGTCCAGGAGTACGAGACCTTGGACGGCCAATGCTACCGCGTGATCGAGCGGCGCACCGGCAACGGCGATACGGTCTGCGTCTATTCCAACATCACCGCCTTGAAGCAGCGCGAGCTCCAGCTTGCGGAGCAAAGCACGCTCCTTACCGCTATCGTCGAGAACATGGCCGACGGCATGAGCATGGTCGACGCCGAAGGGAGGTTGATCGGCTGGAACCGCAACTTCCTGATCCTGTTCGGCATCGCCCCGGAGAAGCTGACGGCGCCCAAACCACAGCTCGGCGATCTTGTCGATGCCCTGCCGGAGCCGCAGGCCGCGGCGGATCTCAAGGCGATGATCCAGAAGTCCACGGCAGCGGCAGGAAAAGCTCAGGCGTACACTTTCGAGCACACGCGCCCGAACGGCGCGACCATCGAAGTCCGCGGCAATCCCGTGCCGGGCGGCGGATTCGTCACCATCTATACCGACATCACCGAGCGCAAACGGGCGGAAATCGCAGTCCGCGAAAGCGAAGAACGCTATCGCCAGCTGGTGGAGCTGATGCCGGACGCCATCGGCCTGCATCGCGACGGCGTCATCATCTTTGCCAATTCGGCCGGCGCGCACCTCTTCGGCGAGGAATCGCCGGACGCAATCGTCGGACGCTACATCTTCGATCTCCTGCATCCGAGCTCGCGCGAGCTCGCGCGCCAGCGCACGGAATACATGCTCAAGCATTCGGTGTCGCGGCTGCCGCCGATCGAGCTTCTTTGGCGCGAACGGAACGGCGGCGTAATCCCGGTGGAAACCGCGACCACCTGCTTCTACGAGGACGGCCACCCAATCTTCATCACCGTCGGCCGCGACGTCCGCAAGCAGCGCCAGCACGAAGCCGAGCTCCGCGCGGCCAAGGAGGAGGCGGAATGCGCCAACCGGGCGAAAACCGAGTTCCTCGCCACGATGAGCCACGAGTTGCGCACGCCATTGAATGCGGTGATCGGCTTCTCCGAGATCATGTCGGACGAACTCTTCGGCGCGCTCGGCAACCCGCGCTATGTGGAATACGCGGCGAATATCCGCGAGAGCGGCCAGCATCTCCTCAGCGTGATCAACGACATTCTCGATCTGTCCAAGGCGGAAGCTGGCAAGCTCGAATTGCGCGAGGAAGAGGTCGACCTCGCCGAGACGATAAACAGCTCCTGCCGCCTGCTCCACGAACGGGCGACCCAGGCGGGCGTCACGCTCAACAACCGGATCGCATCGCTCCCCGTCATGCGCGTCGACCAACGCATGATTAAGCAGATCCTGCTTAACCTTCTCACCAACGCGATCAAGTTCAGCCCGGCCGGCGGTTCGGTCGAGCTCGCAAGCAGCTTCAACCATGCGGGCGACCTTCTCCTCACCGTCGCCGATACCGGCATCGGTCTCGCCGAGGAGGATATTCCGCGCGCGCTCCAGGCATTCGGCCAGGTCGATAGCGTGCTGACGCGCAAGCACGAAGGCACCGGCCTCGGCCTGCCGTTGTGCAAGACCCTGGCGGAACTCCACGGCGGCGCGCTCGCGATCGAGAGCGAGGTCGGCCGCGGCACCGCCGTCACCGTCACGCTGCCGCGAGACAGAATCTTGACCTGACCCGCCGGGGCTGTCCTTCTTATATCGACCCGCCGCCACCGCGCGCGGGCCGAAACGGGGAGGGAAACGGGAATGGCAGGCTTCGCGGAATATACCGCCTATGACGGCCTCGGCCTGGCCGAGCTGATCCACAACAAGCAGATTTCCGCACGCGAGGCCGTGGTGGCCGCGCTGGCGCGCATCGCGGCGCTCAATCCGAAGCTCAATGCCGTCGTGACCTCGTTGACCGAAGCGGCCCTGGCGGCGGCGGAGAAACCGCTCGGCACCGGGCCTTTCGCCGGCGTGCCCTTTCTGCTCAAGGATCTGAACACCCCGCTCGCCGGCGTTCCCATGAGCAACGGCAGCCGCTATTTCCAGGGCTTCCGTCCGGGGCAGGACTCGGAACTCGTGACCCGCTACAAGGCCGCCGGCACGATCATCCTCGGCAAGACCAACACGCCCGAGTTCGGCCTTGTCCCCTTCACCGAGCCAGTCGCGAACGGCCCGACGCGCAACCCCTGGAACGTGGAGCATACGCCGGGCGGCTCGTCCGGCGGCGCCGGCGCCGCCGTGGCCAGCCGCATGGTGCCACTTGCCCACGGCAACGACGGCGGCGGCTCGCTCCGTATCCCGGCATCCTGCTGCGGCGTCTTCTCGTTGAAGCCGACCCGCGCCCGCAACCCGCTCGGCCCCGAGATGGGTGAGCACTGGCACGGCGCGACGGTCGATCACGTGATCTCGCGTAGCGTGCGCGACAGCGCCGCCATGCTGGACGCGACCCAAGGCATCGACGTCGGCGCGCCCTATGCCGCGATTCCGCCGAGCCGTCCCTATTTGGCGGAAGTCGGCACGCCCCCGGGGCGGCTTCGCATCGCGTTTTCCACCGTACCGCCGATCCCGGCGCCGGTGCATCCCGATTGCATTGCCGCCGCCGAGGACGCGGCCAGGCTCTGCCAGTCGCTCGGCCATCACGTCGAGGAAGCGCGCCCCGAGATCGATCCCGAGATCCTCGTTCCCGCCTTCCTTCTGGTCGTCGCGGCGGAGACCGAGGCCGAACTGATGGCGAGCGTGAAGCGCGTCGGCAGGCCGCCCAAGGCCGACGATTTCGAGGTTCCGACCCGCCTGCTCGGCCTCATCGGCCGGCAATACAGCGCCCCCCGCCTCGCCACGGCGGTGCGCGATCTCCATCGCATCGCGCGCGACGTCGGCCGCTTCTTCCAAACCTACGACGTCATGCTGACGCCGACGTTGGGCACGCCGCCGGTCGCCATCGGCGCCTTGCAGCCGAAAGGCTTCGAGGCCGCAATGCAGAAGCTTATCGTCTCGTTCAACGCCGGATTCCTCATTCGCGCCCTCGGCGGCATCGACAAACTGTCGCAACGGGTGTTCGACTTCGTCCCCTTCACGCCGCTCTTCAACATTACCGGCCAGCCGGCAATGTCGGTACCGCTTTACTGGAACGCGGTGAATCTCCCCATCGGCGTCCAGTTCGCCGGCCGCTTTGGCGACGAAGCGACGCTTTTCCGCCTCGCCGCCGAGCTCGAGACCGCTAGGCCCTGGGCCGATCGCCAGCCGCCCGTCAGCTAGGCGCCGGCGGCGGCGAACATCGAACCGGCACGCGAGCGCGGATCGCGCGGCAGCCATTTTCCGATCTCGACCGCGGCAAGAAAATCCGCCACCGCCTGATTGAACAAGTCCGGCTCCTCGAGATTCATCGGATGGCCGGTTTTGGGGAAGACCGAGAGGCCCGAAGCCGAGATCGTCCGCTTGAGATAGAGGCTGGCTTCGAGGCAGGGCTCGTCCTCGTCGCCGACCAGGATCAAGGTGGGGATCGCGACCGCCGCGATCTCAGGCCCAAGATCGTAGAGCGAGGGACGTGCGGCCTGGTAGTTGCGCAGCGTCATCGCCGATCCCAGGCTCGAATGCTCGGCCAGATGCTGAACGAATTCGGCGAAGCCGCGCGGATCCTTGTTTTGCAGCTGCACCCGAGTCGGCGCCAATGCCATGTCAAGGGCAAGCTTGTCGATGCCTTCTTTCTCCAGTTGATCGGCCTTGGCCCGGGACTCGCGCTGAAAGCGCTCGCGATCCGCCTTTGGCGCGCCGCTGCCGCAACCGGCGAGCACAAGGGCACTCGCCAGATCGGGATGACGCATGCCGAAGTGAAGGGCGGCGAATGCCCCCTGGCTCAGGCCCACCACATGGGCGCGCGGCTGGCCGATATGCCGAATTACCGCCGCGATATCGTCGGCAGCGAATTCCTGGCCGTAAAGCGCGGCCTCGTCCGGCACGTCGGAGGGCGGATAGCCGCGGGCATTGAAGGCGACACAGCGATAGTGGCGCGAGAAATACCGCATCTGCTGTTCCCAGCAGCGGTGATCGCCGCCAAACTCATGTACGAAGACGATCGGATAGCCGCTGCCGGCCTCCTCGTAATAGAGCTTCGCCCCCTTGGCTTCTGCGAACGGCATGCGTCTTCCTCCTCGCGTTGATCGCGCAGCCACCTTGGGGCGAGCGCGTTATAGCCAGCACTTTAGGGCAGGCTGGGCGGCGAAGAAACGGCGTTCCCGATTTCGCCGCCCGCGGCCTTCCTGCTATCTTGCCGGCATGGGCACCCATTCCAACAACGCCCCGCCGGTGCGGATCGGCGTCGATCTCGGCGGCAGCAAGGTCGCGGCGATCGCCTTGGACGGTGCCGGTGGCGAGCGGCTCCGGCTTCGCGTCCCGACCCCGGCCGGGGATTACGACGGCACCGTCCGCGCCGTCGCCGGACTGGTGGCGGAGATCGAACGACGCCTCGGCACCACCGGCACCGTCGGGATCGGCATTCCGGGCGTGATGTCGCCCGCGACCGGCCTGGTCAAAAACGCCAATTCCGTCTGCCTGATCGGCCGGCCCCTGGACCGCGATCTCGAGGCCGCGCTCGGCCGGCCGGTGCGGATCGCCAACGATGCCAACTGCTTCGCGCTGTCGGAGGCGACCGACGGCGCGGCGCAAGGTGCCGGGGTGGTTTTCGGCATCATCCTCGGCACCGGCGTCGGCGCCGGCGCCGTCATTCACGGCCGCGTCCTGGTCGGGGCCAACGCCATCGCCGGGGAATGGGGCCACAACCCCCTGCCCTGGCCCGACGCGGCGGAACTGCCGGGTCGGGCCTGCTACTGCGGCAAGCGCGGCTGCATCGAAAGCTTTCTTTCGGGCCCCGGCCTCGCCGCTGATCACGCGGCCGACGTCACGGCTGCGCGCGAGGCGGCCTGCGCTCCGGCGGAGATCGCCGCCCGGGCCGCGGCCGGCGATACGCGAGCCGAGGCCAGCCTCGGGCGCTACGAGCGCCGGCTGGCCAAGGCCCTGGCCACCATCCTGAACGTCCTCGATCCCGATGTCGTGGTGGTCGGCGGCGGGTTGTCCAATCTCGCCCGCCTCTATGTGCGGGTGCCGCAGTTGTGGGGCGCCTACGCCTTTTCCGACGCCATCGCGACCCGTTTCGTGCCGGCCCGCTTCGGTGATGATTCGGGCGTTCGCGGTGCCGCTTGGCTATGGCCGCCGCCGGCGCGGAATTGACCGCGCCGGCGGCGATCGCCGGAGCGGCGGCCATTGTCGGCAAGCGTCAGCCGTGGCGACAGGGAAACCGCGGCAGAAGTCGAAAATGGGTGAGCCTGCCGTCGAACGAGAAGCTCGGGAAGTCGAGCACCAGACGGGTGCTCACGCCGTTGGCGAAAAGCCGGAAGCCGACCTCATAATCGGGCCGCATGCCATGACCGTTGGCGGCGAAATAGGCCATTCGGACCGGCCACCAGGCAAGACCCTTGAGCCCCGCCGGCACGCCCGCGTAACGCGCCGGCTGGCGCTTGCCGATGAAGCTTCCGGTTTGCGATAGGCCGCCCTCGCCGGGGCCGTCGAAGACTGGCACCGAGACGAAATTCCGGCCCGCAGCGGCAGCCTGCAGGAGAAGCCGAAGCTGCATGGTCGGGAACACCGTTCCCGCCGGCAGGACAAGCGGCGCTCGTTTCGGCTGCGTGAAAACCGCGCGGCCGGCGCCGCCCGGCTTCGGAATGCGGGCGACACCGTTATAGGATTCGACCACAATGCCGTTGACTTGGTTTCGGATGGCGAATTGCAGACGCTTGCCGTCCCGCGATTCGAACGAACTCGACGTCAAGTCGCTCTCCACCACCGCGCCGCTGTCGTCCGCGGTTCGGGTGCGGAGCCGCTGGGTCAACGTATAGCCTTGGCAGACATCGGCGAATTCGATGCTGATCCGGCCGTCGCCGGCCACCACCGCGCCGCCCGGATCGGCCCGCGTCAGCGTCAAGGCGTAGCTGGCCCGATAGGAGGCAAGGTGCGCCGCCACGGCCGCCGGCCGGTACGAAACCTTCGCCATCGGCGAGACCGAGGGCAGAACGGCGGCGGCGGCCGACGGTGCCAACGCCGGCAAGACGGCAAAGATGCCCCCGAGAGCGGCGACAAAGCGGAGACCACGCAACATCCGATCATCCTAATCCAGGGCGAGCCGCCGCAGCACATCGAAGTTTCATTGCCGGCCGCCCGGCCGCCACCATCCGGCGACGGGTTGCGCGGTCTTGCCACTTCCTCTATCTCTGGCCCTCCTGCCCGCGATGTTCCGCGCCGCCGGCAACCGAAACTCGGGTGACCCCATCATGACCAAGAAGCCGACCATTCTCGTGACCCGCCGCCTGCCGCCCGCCGTCGAAGCACGCGCCGCGCGCGACTATGACGCCAGATTGAACGCCGATGACCGGGTCTATGGCGCCGACCTGCCGGCGCTTGTCGAGGGCTGCGAGGCGCTCCTGATCTGCTCCAGCGAGAAAATGACCCAGGCGATGATCGCCGCGCTGCCGAAAAGCATCCGCGCCATCGCCACCTTCTCGGTCGGCTACGAGCATATCGACGTCGCCGCCGCCAAGGCGCGCGGCATCGTGGTCACCAACACGCCGGACGTTCTCACCGACGCGACGGCGGAAATCGCCATGCTGCTCCTGCTCGCTGCGGCCAGACGGGCACGCGAGGGCTTGACCCTGGTCGCGGAAAATCAGTGGAACAAGTGGTACACCACGATGCTGCTCGGCCGTCAACTATCCGGCAAGCGGCTTGGCATTCTCGGTCTTGGCCGCATCGGCCGGGCGCTGGCCACGCGCGCCAGCGGCTTCGGCATGGAAATCCACTACCACAATCGCGCCCGGCTGAGCCCCGATCTGGAACAGGGCGCGGTTTTTCATCCGGACCCGGAGGCGCTTCTTCGCGTCAGCCAGTTCTTCTCGCTGAACTGTCCGTCGACCCCGGAAATGCGTCACTTTCTCAATGCCGAGCGGCTCGGCCTGCTGCCCGAGGGCGCGGTGGTCGTCAACACCGCGCGCGGCGATCTGGTCGACGACCAGGCCCTGATCGAGGCGCTTCGATCGGGCCGCGTTTTCGCCGCCGGCCTCGACGTCTTCGCCGGCGAGCCGGCGATCGAACCGGCCTATCGCAAGCTCGACAATGCCTTCCTTCTGCCGCATCTCGGCAGCGCCACGGCGGAAACCCGGGACGCCATGGGATTCTGCGCCCTCGACAACCTCGATGCGCTGTTCGCCGGCAAGCGGCCGCCGAACGCCCTGACCTGACGCGCGGCGGTTAACGCCCGGTTCAAGATTCACGCCGCTTAAGCCTCGGGCCCGACGCGACGGGCGACGCGACGGGCGACGCGGCCTGGCCGCGAGCGGTATGCCAGGGCGGCGAAATTGACCGGCAAAAAACGCCGCTGGCCTTCTCGGCCCGGAATAAATTTCCCGTCGCCATCGCCCGGCCCGCCGCGAAACGCCAGTAAATGCCCCGTTCCGTGGTGGTGGAGGCGTTGGCACAGCCGTTGCAGTGCTCTTGCGGCAGAAGGCTCGATCGCGCGATCCGCAAATATCGGACCTTCGATGGAAGGTGGAGGCCGGGTCGCCGAGATCCGGGCCCGCGAGGTAAGGAGACCGCCATGAGTTCACCGCTCGCCATCGCCTACGAGCTCACACCCGAACTCAATCCGTTCGTCGGCGAAATGGCCAATCGCCTGTTGCGCAGCTTTCAAGTATCGCCGCTCGACCCGGACCGGCTCGCGATGATCGAGAAGATTCTTGCCTTTGCCGCCACTGCCGAACAGCAGCTCACCGAGCAGCAGGAGCGCATCACCCAACTTGAGCGGCTCTCGCTCACCGACGAGCTGACCAACCTGGCCAATCGCCGGGGCTTCCACGAATTTCTTCGCCGCACCCTGGCGGCGGCGCGCCGCCACGGCGAAACCGGCGTCATGGCCTATGTCGACGTCAACGAGTTCAAAAGTGTTAACGACGCCCATGGCCACGACCTCGGCGACGAGGCGCTGCGCCATATCGCACGGCTTCTCGACCAGAACATGCGCCTCTCCGACGTCGCTGCCCGTCTCCATGGCGACGAATTCGCCGTGCTCCTGACGCGGGTGACGCCGGCGCAGGGCGCGATCCGCGCGCGGCAGATCCAGCGGCTCCTGAACGAAACGCCCTTCGTCAGCGGCCGATTGACGCTTCCCTTGCGTGCGAGCTTCGGCATCGCGGCCTACGGCCCGGAGACGGAGTCCGCCGACCTCTTGCGCCGCGCCGACCGCGCGATGTATGAGGAAAAGCGCGTGCGGGACGACTTCGCCCGCCTCGCCGCGCTGATCTGACGCGCCGCACTTGCGCGGTGATCAGGCCGGCAGATAATCCTCGACATAGGCGCGCACGATCTCATCGACGTTAGGCTCGCAGACAAGCCCGATCTCCCGGCCGCGCTCCGAAAAGGTCCGCTGCGGCCAAGTCGCGACGATCGCCTCGATGACGGGATCGGGCGCGATGCGAATGGCGCCGAGATGCCGGTTGCCGGCGACGCGACGCAAGCTCTCGATCATCTCCGCGACACTAACATCGAGGCTCGGCAGGCTCACTGCCCGGTCGGGACCGAGTGTGCCGCCCTCGATCTCGTGCAGGCGCACGAGATTTTCCACCACCATGCGATAGCCGATCACCGGCATCACCGTCGTCGCCGCGACCGGAACGTCGTAATCGGTGCCGCTCAAGGGTTCGCGGAAGAGACCGCTCGCGAAGCCCGAGGCGGCCCTGTTGGGCGCACCTGGCCGGATGATGACGGCCGGAAGGCGCGCGCTGCGGCCGTCGATGAAGCCCTTGCGGGTGTAGTCGTTGACCAAGAGCTCAAGCGCCGCTTTGGTCGTGCCATAGGTCGTTTGCGGCGTCTCCTTGGTGGTGTCGCCGACCGCGGACGGCATTGCCGGCCCGCCGAAGACGGCGACCGAGCTGGAAAACACCAGGCGCGGCCGCGTGCCGAGCGCGCGGCAGGCTTCGAGCACGTGAAGCCCGCCATAAAGATTGACCGAAAGCGCGAGATCGAAGTCCTGCTCGCCGCCGCCGCTAACCACCGAGGCAAGATGGAACACGGAGGTGTCCGGCCGGTCGATCAACCGCGTCACGCTCGCCTTGTCCGCGATGTCGCCGGCGATCCGCGTCACGCGCTTGTCGCCGCAGCCGGCGCCCTCAACCACGTCGAAAAGCAGCAACTCGTCGATCGGCTCTTGCCGCCCCGAGAGGCCGGTCAGCCGGCCCCGCGCCAACAGGCTTTCCGCCAGCCGGCGACCGATGAATCCGGCGCCGCCCGTGATCACCACCTTCATGCGTTTTCTCCCCGCGCCGGCGCTGCCGGACTTTACCCACGCGCCAGAAAGGTGCAGGAATATGCCCTGAGCGTCAATTGCGTGGCCGCGAGGCCGAACAAGAAATCAGCGGAGGATCAGCCCCCATGTCATCGACGTCAAAGCCCAAGCTTCGCTCCACCGCCTGGTTCGGCCTGCAGGACCGCGACGGATTCGTGCATCGGTCGTGGATGCAGAATCAGGGCTTGCCCCGCGACCTCTTTGACGGCCGGCCGGTGATCGGCATCTGCAATACCTGGTCCGAGCTGACGCCCTGCAACGCGCACTTGCGCACCGTCGCCGAGCGGGTGAAACGCGGCGTCTTCGAGGCCGGCGGGTTTCCCGTCGAATTCCCGGTGATGTCCCTCGGCGAGACCAACCTGCGACCGACCGCGATGCTGTTCCGCAACCTCGCCAGCATGGACGTCGAGGAAAGCATCCGCGCCAACCCGATCGACGGCGTCGTGCTGCTGGCCGGCTGCGACAAGACCACGCCGTCCCTGGTGATGGGCGCGGCGAGCTGCGACGTGCCAGCGATCGTGGTCTCCGGCGGGCCGATGCTGAATGGCCGCTACCGCGGCCGCAATATCGGCTCCGGCACCGATGTCTGGCGTTTCGGCGAAATGCTGAAGACCGGCGAGATGACTCTCGACGATCTGGCGGAGGCGGAATCCTGCATGTCGCGCAGCGCCGGTCACTGCATGACCATGGGCACGGCATCGACCATGGCCTGCATGGTCGAGGCGCTCGGCGTCGCGCTGCCCGGCAACGCGGCAATCCCGGCGGTCGATGCCCGCCGCTATACCCTCGCCCACATGGCCGGCCGGCGCGTGGTCGACCTGGTCAAGAACGACGTGCGGCTGTCCACGATTCTGACCCGCAAGGCCTTCGAGAACGCGATCCGGGTGAACGGCGCGATCGGCGGCTCGACCAACGCGGTCTTGCATCTTCTCGCCATCGCCGGCCGGGTCGGCGTCGAGCTCAGTCTCGAGGATTGGGACCGGCTCGGCCATGACGTCCCGACCATCGTCGATCTGATGCCCTCCGGCCGCTTCCTGATGGAGGACTTCTACTATGCCGGCGGCCTGCCGACGGTGATGCGGGCGCTGCTCGAAAAAGGCTTCCTGCACAAGGACGCGCTGACCGTGAGCGGCCATACGGTGGAGGAAAACGTCGCCCAGGCGCGGAACGAGGATCCCGAGGTGATCCGCGCGCTCGACAAGCCGCTGACCGAGGCCGGCGGCATCGCCGTGCTCTCGGGCAACCTGTGCCCGAACGGCGCCGTGTTGAAGCCCTCGGCCGCCTCGCCGGCGCTGATGCAGCACACCGGCCGCGCCGTCGTCTTCGAGGATATCGAGGACTACAAGGCCCGTATCGACGATCCCGATCTCGACATCGACGAAAGCTGCGTCATGGTGCTGAAGAACTGCGGCCCGCGCGGCTATCCCGGCATGCCCGAGGTCGGCAACATGACCTTGCCGGCGAAAATCCTGAAGAAGGGCATCAACGACATGGTGCGGATTTCGGACGCCCGCATGAGCGGCACCGCCTACGGCACCGTGGTGCTGCATGTCGCGCCCGAGGCTGCCCTCAAGGGGCCGCTCAGCATCGTCGAGAACGGCGACATGATCACCCTCGACGTGCCGGCGCGGAAGCTGCATCTCGACGTCTCCGACGCCGAGATCAAGGCCCGGCTGGCGAAACGCCAGAACCTGCCGCCACCGATGGAAAGCGGCTACCAACGGCTCTACTACGATCACGTGCTGCAGGCCGACCGCGGCGTAGATTTCGACTTCCTGGTCGGCTGCCGCGGCGCCGACATCCCGCGCGAGTCACACTAGCGCACGGCCCGATCGAAACCCGGAACCGGGCGGCGAGCCCGCCGCCCGGTTCCGGTTATGCTCGGACCCGCCGCCTCAGGCGGTTTTCGTCGCGCCCTGACGCATCGCGCCCAATGTCGCGCGGGCGGCGGTGATCAAGCCCTGGTTGTCGCTCATCACCGTCGTGAAGCGGAAACCGAGGGCGATCATCTTCTGGGCATAGGCCGCCGATGCACAATGAATGCCGGCCTTGATGCCGCGCTTGGTCGCGGCATCGAGGATGCGCTCGATCGCGGCCACCACCTTGGGATCGACCGGATCGAGCCGGGGCTCGCAACCCAGGCTGAGGCTGAGATCGGAGGGCCCGATATAGACCGCGTCGAGGCCTGGCGTGCTGACGATGCTATCGAGATTGGCCAGGGCCTTCGCGGTTTCGATCATCGCGAAGGTCAGCACCGTGTCGTTCGCCTTCTGCGGATAGTCGCCGCCCGCGTACATCAGAGCGCGCAGCGGCCCGAAGCTGCGATAGCCCTTCGGCGCGTAGCGGCAGGCGCCGACGAAGGTCTCGGCCTCCTCGCGGCTGTTGACCATCGGGCAGATGATGCCATAGGTGCCGGCATCCAGGAGCTTCATGATGATGCCGGGCTCGAGCCACGGCACCCGCGTCATCGGCGTCACGACCGTGGTGGAGATCGCCTGCAGCATGGTCACCGCCGTCTGATAATCGATCAGCCCATGCTGCAGATCGATGACCAGCGAATCGAAGCCCTGGTGCGCCATGGTCTCGGCCGAAAGGCTGCTCGGTATGGCGAGCCAACCGTTGATCGCGGCCTCGCCTTGGCCCCAGATGGTCCGGATACGGTTTTCGCGCAAGGCTTCCTCCCTCGTTTTCCGCCAGTCGCCGCCGTCGTGCCAACGAGGCCGGCGACGCGGATTGACGCTGGCGGCAAAATCCGCTGGCATGGCCCCCCTGTCAAGCCCGGCCGCGCCCGTCGGCGGGCGATCGAGAATGGTAAACGAAGGAGAGGAACCGTGCTGATCCCCGTGGAGCCGCTGCAAGACCTGGTCAAGGAAACCTTCATCGCCGCCGGCTGCCGGCCGGGCGAAGGCAGGCGCATCGCGAAATATCTCATGCGCGCCAATCTCGCCGGCCACGACAGCCACGGCGTGATCCGGGTGCCGCGCTACCTCGCCTGGAAGGAACAGGGCATGGTCGTCGCCAACCAGAAGCTCGCCATCGTCAACGAAAGCGACAGCTTCGCCGTGCTCGACGGACGGCACGGCTTCGGCCAGAGCATCGGCCCGCAAGCGGTCGATCTCGGCATCGCCAAGGCGAAAAAGGCCAAGGTCGCGATCATCGCCTTGCGTCATTCCGGCCATCTCGGCCGCATCGGCGAATGGTCCGAGCGCGCAGCCGCCGCGGGGCTGGTCTCGATCCATTTCGTCAATGTCGCGGGCAGCCAGCTCGTCGCGCCCTTCGGTGGCGTCGACCGGCGGCTTTCCACGGCGCCGTTCTCGGTCGGCGTGCCGCTCGCCGGCCGGGCGCCGGTGATCCTCGATTTCGCCACTTCGGTCGTCGCTGAAGGCAAGGTGCTGGTCGCGGCCTTCGGCGGCAAGCCGCTCCCTGAGCGCAGCCTAATCGAGCCCAACGGCAGCATGAGCCAGAACCCCTTGACGCTTTACGGCGACCATCGCCCGTTCGATCCGCGCAAGGGCCCGGGCGCGATCCGCGCCATGGGCGAGCACAAGGGCTCGGGCCTCGCCTTGATGTGCGAGCTTTTGGGCGGTGCCCTCACCGGCTCGGGCTGCGCCGGACCGGGCGCGCGGCGGATCGCGAACGGCATGCTCTCGATCTACATGGAGCCCGAGGCCTTCGCCGCCGACGGCGCCTTTGCCGCCGAGGTGAAGAGCTATATCGACTTCTTCGTCAGCTCCCGCCCGGCAAGCCCGAACGGCGAGGTGCTGCTACCGGGCGATCCGGAACGACGCAACAAGGAACAACGCCTGAAGGAAGGCGTGCCGCTTTCGGACGATGCCCTGCGGGCGATCCTCGATGCCGCGCGCGGCGTCGGGGTCGCGGCGGCCGTCATCGCGGCGGTGCCGGCGCCGGCGGTGTAACGCTCCGTCAGAGACCGGCCGCGTCGAGCCAGGCGCCGAAGCAAAGCGGCCCTTGAGCCGCGAGGCGCTCGGCACCGCGCGCCGTCTCGGCCCTGAGCCTTGGCACCGTGAGACCGGCGACGCCCGCGATCTCGACCGCATGGCCGATGAACCAGCGCTCGAGACCGATGGCCGTGACCTCGGCATGGAATTGCAGCGCGAGCGCGTGGCGGCCGATGGCGAAAGCCTGGTGGCGGTAGGACGCGGTCGAGGCCAACAACTCGGCCCCCGGCGGCAAGTCGAAGGTATCGCCGTGCCAATGCAGGACCTCGGTCTGTTCCGGAGCGAGATGGCGGAGCGGCGAGGCGGCGCCGGCGGCGGTCAGGCTGAGCGGCGACCAGCCGATCTCCTTCGCCGGGCCGGCATAGACCCGGGCACCGAGGGCGCGCGCCATCAACTGCGCGCCAAGACAGATGCCGATCACCGGCCGCGCCGCCTTGAGTCGCCGCTCGATGAAGGCGATCTCGGGAACGAGGAAGGGATAGTTCTCGGTCTCGTAGGCGCCGATGGGGCCGCCGAGCACGACCACAAGATCGTCGGCCGCGGCGTCCCGCCCCGATAGATCGTCGACACCGGCCTCGACATAGCTGATCTCGAAGCCGCGCCGGCGCAAGGTGTCGCCGAGGCTCCCGAGGTCCTCGAAGGCGACGTGGCGGATCGCGAGCGCCCGCCTGCTTGCCCCCGTCATGGCGCGGAACTCGCCTGCAGGAAATCGAAGTCGCAGCCTTCGGGCGCCTGCGTCACATGCTCGTGATGCAGCCGGCCATAGCCTCGGGCCGGCGGCGGTTTCAGCTTGGTTTCGGCGCGTCGCCGCGCGATCTCGGCCGCGTCGACGAGCAGATCGAGCTTGCGCTCCTTGACCGAGAGGCGGATGTGATCGCCGCTTCGCACCAGCCCGAGCGGCCCGCCAGCCGCCGCCTCGGGCGAGACATGCAGCACGACGGTGCCATAGGCGGTGCCGCTCATGCGGGCGTCCGAAATCCGCACCATGTCCTTGACGCCGGCGCGGGCGAGCTTCGCCGGGATCGGCAGGTAGCCTGCTTCCGGCATGCCGGCGCCGCGCGGCCCCGCGTTCTGCAGCACCAGGAAATCGTCCGGCGTGACGTCGAGATCGGGATCGTCGATGCGCCGGCTCAGGTCTTCCAGCGAGGTGAAGACCACGGCGCGGGCCTCGCGCTCGAACAGATCGGGATTGGCGGCGGAACGCTTCAGGACGGCGCCATCCGGCGCCAGAGTGCCGAACAGCGCGACCAGGCCGCCATCGGCCTGGATCGGCGCGCTCCGGCTTCGCACCACCTCGCGATCGACATAGGCGAGCGGCGGCGTCAGCCGCTCCGCCAGAGTCTCGCCGGTGACGGTCAGACAATCGAGATGCAAAAGGTCGGTCATCTCGCGCAGCACCGCGCCAAGGCCGCCGGCGGCGAAAAGGTCGGGCAGGTAATGGCGGCCGGTCGGCTTGAGATCGACCAGCACCGGCGTTTCGTCGCTGATCCGGTTGAGCCGCTCCAGCGGAATGCGTATGCCGCGCCGGCCGGCGATAGCCGCGAGATGAACCAGCGCGTTGGTCGAGCCGCCGATGGCGAGAATGACGCGGAGCGCGTTCTCGACCGATTTCTCGGTGATCACCTGGCTCGGCCGCGGCCCGCCGGTCTCGGCCAAGGTCACGGCAAGGCGGCCGCTCGCCTCCGCGGCACGCAGCCGATCGGCGTGAACGGCCGGGATCGTCGCCGTGCCGGGCAGGGTCATGCCCAAGGCCTCGGTGACCGCCGCCATGGTCGAGGCGGTGCCCATCACGGCGCAGGTACCGGCGGTGACGGCGAGATGAGCCTCGATCTCGCCGATCTGCTCGCGGCCGATGCGTCCACCGCGGAACTCGGCCCAGAAACGCCGGCAGTCGGTGCAGGCGCCGAGCCGCTCGCCCTCGAAGGGCATCGCCAGCATGGAGCCGCCGATCAGCGCCACCGCCGGCCGGTCGACCGAGGTGGCGCCCATGAGAAGCGCCGGCAAGGTCTTGTCGCAACCGCCGACCAGCACCACCGCGTCCATCGGCTGGGCGCGCACCATCTCCTCGACGTCCATCGCCATGAGATTGCGGAACATCATGCTGGTCGGTTGCAGGAAGGCCTCGCCGAGCGAAATGGTGGGGAAATCGATCGGCAGGCCGCCAGCCGCGAGAACGCCGCGTTTCACCGCCTCGATCAGCTCGGGGAAATGGCGGTGGCAATTGTTGAAGCCGCTCGCCGATTGCGCGATGCCGACCGTCGGCTTCGACAGAAGCTCGCGTGAATAGCCCATGGATTGCGCGAAGGTGCGGCGCAGATAGCGGGAGAAATCGGGGTCGCCGTAATCGGTGAGACCGCGGTCGAGACCTTGCGCCTTGCTCATGGAAAACCGTGCTCCGCAACAGGGATGAGGGCCGAAAATCGCGTTTCGGAACGCCGATGGGGAAAGCCGTCCCACCGAGATCGCGTGCCAAAGGCCGAGTCAGCCTAGCGATCTCGTTTTCGCCCGGCAACAGCTTCGCCGCCGATTGACCGGCGCGGTCCGTCCGGGCGACAATCGCGCCTGATGCGGGCGCCCCCGGCTATCGCCGGACGCGCGCCCCGAGCACGGAGGGAGTTCGATGAAGGTTTGCATCTTCGGCGCCGGCGCGATCGGCGGCTATCTCGGCGCTGGGCTGGCGCGGACCGATCACGAGGTGAGCCTGATCGCTCGCGGCACGCACCTCCGCGCCATGCGCGAGCGCGGCATCACGGTGCTCAAGGACGGCACGAGCTACACCTCGCGGCCGAACTGCACCGACGATCCCGCCGCGCTCGGCCCGCAGGACTATCTGATCGTCACCTTGAAGGCACATTCGGTGATCGACACGGTCGATGCAATGCGGCCGCTGCTTGGCCCGAACACCACCGTGGTGACCGCCTACAACGGCATCCCCTATTGGTACTTCCACGGCGTCGAGGGCAAACTTCGCAATCACGTGCTGGAAAGCGTCGATCCCGGCGGGCGGCAATGGGAAATCCTCAAGCCCGAGCGCGCCGTCGGCTGCATCGTCTACCCCGCGACCGAGGTGGTCGAACCCGGCGTCATCAAGCATGTTTATGGCGACAAGTTCCCGGTCGGCGAGCCGAGCGGGCAAATCACCGAGCGGCTCACCGCCCTGAGTGCCCTGATCGAGGAAGGCGGCTTCAAGGCCGGCACCTTGGACAGTATCCGCGACGAGATCTGGCTCAAGCTCTGGGGCAATCTCTGCTTCAATCCGATCAGCGCCCTCACCCTCGCCACCCTCGACATCATCGCCTTCGATCCCGATACTCGGCCCGTCGCCCGCGCGATGATGGAGGAAGCGCGGATCATCGCGGAAAAACTCGGCGTCCATTTCCGCGTCGACGTCGAGCGGCGGATCGACGGCGCCGGCAAGGTCGGCGCCCACAAGACCTCGATGCTGCAAGACCTGGAGCGCAACCGGCCCTTGGAGATCGACGCCCTGATCACCGTGGTACAGGAGATGGGCCGCCTGACGGAAACCCCGACGCCGACCTTGGACGTGGTCTTGGCGCTGGTGCGCCAGCGGGCGCGGGTCGCCGGCCTTTATCCGCCGATCGAGCTTTTGAAGCCGGCACCAAAGCCGGCCAAGATCGCCGCCGGCTGACCGCGGCCTAGGCCACCTGCGGCCGCTTTTCGAGGCGCACGAGGCAGCGGTCGATCCACTGCCGGGTCAGCTTCTCGGTCGTCGCGTTCTGCCCGAGGCGGGCGGCGAGGCCGGGGAAATCGACGTGATCCAACGGCTGATCCTGGTTGAAGCAGGAGAAGACATAGACGGTCTTGCCGGTCGCCGGGTCGATATGCGGCTGCAGGCACTGGGCGCAGATCTCCTTCATCATGCACTGCATCGGCGAGTTGATCGAGCCGATCGCCACGTGATCGGGGTGCAGGTAGGGGCGCAGCGCGCCTGAACGCGCCGCCGCCACCGCCGCCATCATGCGGTCGGACCCAATGGCGATGATGCGGTCGACGTCCTGCACCGGAATGGTGATCGGACCGAGATCGCCCGCGGCATAGGCAGTCATCGCCTGGATCACGTTGCCGACGAAGCTGCGGTCCTGCGGCCGGCCGGGCGTGAAGCCCGGCGCCTCCTCGCAGCACCAGACGATGAGATCGGCGGCGCGCTCGATCTCGGCCACCTTGTAGCGATCGGCCGGCTTGCGGTAGGCGGCGAAATAGAGAACGCGCGATCCCGCGGCGCGCAGCGCCGTGCCGATCGAGAACAGAACCGCGTTGCCGAGTCCGCCGCCAAGCAGCGCCACCGTGGCGCCCGAGGGAATTTCGGTTGGCGCGCCGGTCGGCCCCATCAGCACCACCGGCTCGCCCGGCGCGAGGAAGGCGCAGAGATCGGACGAGCCGCCCATCTCCAGCGCGATGGTCGAGATCAGGCCCTTTTCCTCGTCGACCGAGGCGCCGGTGAGGGCTAGGCCCTCCATGGCCAGCGTCGTGCCCTCGGCGCGCATGGCGAAGGTCTCGTAGTTTTGCAGGCGGTAGAACTGTCCCGGCCGGAAGCGGCGGGCGGCGAAGGGCGCCCGCACCGCCACTTCGACGATGTTCGGCGCCAGACGGTGCACCGCCTCGACCTTGGCGCGCAGCCCGTCGTCGAGCCGGGCGATAAAGCCGGCATGGTCGAGCGCGCTCGCCGGCGCGCGCCGGCCGAGAACGCGGCTCAGGCTCGGATAGCCTTGTTTCGCGCTCGCCATCGCCTTCACTACGTTGCCGAAATAAGACGGATGGACGTCGCCGAAGAAACTCATAAAACGGCCGTCCGGCCATCTCCTCAACAGAACCTCGGCTGTATTCGGCTTGGCGATGGCGCGTTCCGGCGTCACCGGATTGCCGTCCTCGTCGCAAGCCTGGAAATAGCGCTGCGAGATCGGAAATTCCTCGCCTTCCTCGCGCGCCAGAACGGTATTCGGCTGCGTTCCGGCGGCGATCAGGATCGAGGCCGCAGGCAGCACCGTCTCGCCGCCCTCGCGCCAGGTGCCGTCGTCGCCGCGGCGCATGACCACAAACCGGACGGCGGCGGCGTGGCCGAAGCCGTCGACCTCGACCGCCCGCGGGTCCAAGGCTTCGGCGAAGCAGATGCCCTCCTCCAGCGCCTTCGCCACTTCTTCGTGGTTCAGCGTGTAGGACGGGCTGTCGATCAAGCGCTTGCGATAGGCGATGGTGACGCCGCCCCAGGCCTGCACGAGCTCGCGAATTCGCGCCGGCCGCTTGTCCCGCGCCGCCTGTTCGCGCTCGGCGCGGATCTGGCGGGCGTGATCGAGGAAGGCGTCGGCGATGCCGGCCTCCTCCGCCGTCCAGGGCGCGCGCACCCGCGCCTCGCCCCGTTCCGCGACCAGGATCTCGTAGCGGCGGAGAAACTTCTCCACCTGCACCGGGTAATAGGCGAGCGATTCCGTCGCCGCGTCGATCGCCGTCAAGCCGCCGCCGATCACCACCACCGGCAGGCGGATCTGCATATTGGCGATCGATTCGGCGTTGGCCGCGCCGGTGAGCTGCAGCGCCATGAGGAAGTCGGACGCGGTGCGGACGCCGCGCGCCAGGCCGTTCGGCATGTCGAGCACGGTGGGCCGGCCGGCGCCGACCGCGAGCGCCACATGATCGAAGCCGAGCGCGAAGGCATCCTCGGTGGAGAGCGCGCTGCCGAAACGCACGCCGCCATAGAGCGCGAATTCGCTCCGCCGCTCAAGCAGCAGACGGATCAGCTTGAGGAAGTTCTTATCCCAGCGGACGGTAATGCCGTACTCGGCGACGCCGCCGAAGCCGGCCATCAAGCGATGATCGAGGGATTCGTAAAGTTCGGCGACGTCGCGGATCGGCCGGAACGGCTGCCGCTTGCCGAAGGCGTCAACGCCGGAGACGTCCGCCGGCAGCGGCTCGATCTTCAAGCCGTCGATGCCGACCACCGCATGGCCGTCGTTCATCAGATGATGGGCGAGCGTGAACCCCGCCGGGCCCATGCCGACGATCAGCACATGGCGGCCGCTCGCCGCCTTGGGATAGGGGCGGCGAAGGTCCATCGGGTTCCAGCGCGTCAGCAGGCTGTAGATCTCGAAGCCGTACGGCAATTCGAGAACGTCGCGCAGCGTCCGCGTCTCGGACTGCGGAATGTTGACCGGCTCCTGCTTCTGGTAGATGCAGCCCTTCATGCAGTCGTTGCAGATGCGGTGCCCGGTCGCCGCGGCCATCGGGTTGTCGAGGGTGATGGCGGCGAGCGCGGCGAGAACCTGGCCCGAGGCCTTCATCTCCTGAAATTCGGAGATGCGCTCCTCCAGCGGGCAGCCAGTCAGCTTGATGCCGAAATTGTTCATGCGGAAGGCGCCGGGCGTGCCCGCCGCCGCGTCCTTGGCCGGCTTGTCGCGCAAGCCGTGGGAGCAGGAATCCTTGCCCTGATTATGGCACCAGATGCAGTAGTTGACCTCATCCAGCGCGCCCTTGAGATCGGTGCCGGAATCGGTGAGCGCGAAGCCCTCGCGCCGGCGCAGATTATCGTCCGGCAGCCGGTAGCTGACGGTGCCCGCCGCCGTCTCGGCGATCAACGGGATGAGATGTTCGGGATCGAGCTTGGCCGGCGCCTTGAACAGGACGCCGGCGTGGTGGCGCGCCTTGCCCGCCGCACTCAACGACGCCCAGGCGGCATAGCGCAGCGCGAGATCGAGATCGTCGCCGTGCTGGTCGGCCGCCGCTTCCCAGGCCGCCACCGCCGTGGCGAAGGCGAGTTCGTCGAAGGCGCCGCCGATCCGCGTCGCGAGTTCCGCCTCGAGCGTTGGGCCGTCGAGCACCTCGGCCTCGGCCGGCTTGAACTTCTTCATCGCCTGGCGTTGCACGAACAGCCGCTTGCAGGCATAAAGCGGCGCGAGCGCGTGATGACGGACGGCCAGCGCCTGGACCTCGGCCTTGATCTCGAACAGATCGGCGAGAAAATCGTCGAGATGGGGGCCGAGCGCCAGCATCAGCGCCGAATGGTCGGCAAGATCGACACTCTCGGGCGCCGCCCGGCCGGCTTCGAGGCGGCCTTTCAGCCCGGCGTCAGCGGCACCGACGAATTCGAGGAACGCACGGTCGAGGCGCGCCAACCCGTCACGGCGGTAAAGTTCGTCGAAAGAAACGCCGTAAGCTGCCTTTACCATGGTCTCGCTCTCGCTCCTCTACCACCGCCCCGGGGTCCGGCCCAACGCCGGCCATCGCCCGCCGGCCCAGACCGTCGGACCGCAGGCCGACCGTCATTTTTAGACTAAACGCAAGTTCGCACGGTTGCCGCGCCCGAAACATATAGGGTGAAAGCCGTGGCCAGGAAACAGAAGAAGTGGGCGCATCGCGAACAAACAAGCGCCTTTGGCCGCGAGACGTTCGCCCTGCGCGCCGTCCCCTTTATCCGTGGCCTATTGGCCCGGGCGGTGTCCGGCGGGAACGGCGAGCGCCCAGGGGACGACGGCGCCGATGACTTGGCCGAGCGCCCGGTCGAAGGCTTCGGTCACGCCGTTCATGGTATCGCTCGCGGCCGGCACGCTGGCCGCGAAACTTCGCGTCGCGACGATTTCGGCATCGCTTTCGCGCACCATCTTAGCGACCAGACGGACATGCACCGTCGGCGCCCCGCCGCCGCGCCGGTAACTGGCCGTGAAATCCCAAAGCTCGCTTTGCAGCTCGTAATCGGCCCGGAGGCCCATGCCGGACGCGCCGACTCCGACGATGTCGCCGCTTTGCTCGAAGCCCTTGATGAGCAGCCGCTGCATCATCCGCGGCGCCGGATCCGCCCAGCGCGCGTGGCCGTAATATTCGATCTCCAGCGGCGTCGGCCGCAACGCGATGCGATCGGTATCGAGGGCCGCCGGTGCCCAGGGCGTGTCGACCACGAGTTGCCAGGGCACGGGCCGATGCCCCACCCTGCGCGCGATTTTCGGCGCCAGGGCATAAAGCCGCGGCGCCTCGCCCGACACCGGCAATTGCACGCAGCCCGCGACTACAAGCGCGGCGAGGGCCGCGAGCAGCAGCCGCGCCTTCGCCAAAACCGGCCGCCCGTTCATCGCGATCTTCATGGCCGCGTCCTCATCGCAGCGTGCGCTCCGGCAGCTTGTCGCCATAAAGCAGCACCGAGGGGTTGTTGTCGATCTTCTGCACCGTGCGGGACAACTGCTGAATCAGGCGGTGGGTCTGGTCCAGGAGACGCGTCAGGCGCCCGAGGCCCGTCGTCGAGAAACGGTGCACCGAGGCGCGATTTTCCGCCACCATGGCATTGACTTGGTCGGCCGCCGCGGTCAGCGCCCGCGACGTGGCGCGCATGTCGTCGATGAGCTTCGGCACGTCGTCCCGCGTCAGCCGGGCGGTATTGGCGAAGGTGGCATGGGCCGCGGCCAGGGTCTTGTCGGCGCGATCCGCGAGGTGATCGAGCAGCTGGACGTGATGCCGCTGCAGGTGCACATC
>JAJYTL010000312.1 GCA_021793055.1 Pseudomonadota bacterium | reverse complement strand
CGATTGATGCTCACCAGCTTGTCGACGAACTCGCTATCCGCGCGCTCGTTGCTATCAGGCCGCGCCATCTTACGCCTTTCCCTTAGAAGTCCAGGCCGCCCGCGCGGGCGGCATCGGCCAGGGCCTTGACCCGGCCATGAAACAGATATCCGCCGCGGTCGAAGATCACCTTGCTGATCCCCTTGGCCTTGGCCCGCTCGGCGATCATCTTGCCGACCGCCTCGGCGGCGGCCTTGTCGGCCCCGGTCTTCAGGCTCGCCTTGATTTCCTTATCGAGGCTCGAAGCGGCGGCGAGGGTCGTACCGGTGGCGTCGTCGATCACCTGCGCATAAATGTGCTGGGACGACCGGAACACCGAAAGCCGCGGCCGACCATGGGCCGCCTGGCGGAGGCGGAAACGGGCGCGCGCCTTGCGCCGCTCCGCGAGTTGCATTTGCTTGGTCATCGCGTTCCGCTCCTACTTCTTCTTGCCTTCCTTGCGGCGAATGACCTCGGTGGCGTATTTGACGCCCTTGCCCTTGTAGGGTTCGGGCGGACGGTATGCGCGAAGATCCGCCGCCACCTTGCCCACCTTCTGACGGTCGATGCCGGTCACGGTCATCAAGGTCGGCCGTTCGCAGGTGATCGTGATCCCCTCCGGGATGTCATAGACCACCTCGTGGCTGAAGCCCAACTGCAGGGTGAGCTTCTTGCCCTGCACCGCGGCGCGATAGCCGACGCCGTTGATCTCGAGCCCGACCGAAAAGCCCTTGCTGACGCCGTCGACCATGTTCTGCACCAGCGTGCGCGACGTGCCCCAAAGCGCCCGTGCGCGCCGCGAGGCATCGCGCGGCTTCAACGAGACCTTGCCGCCGTCGATGCTGGCCAGCACCTCGTCGACAATGGTCATGTTCAGGTTGCCCTTGCTCCCCTTGACCGAAAGCGACTGGCCTTGCAGGTCGACCGTGACGCCTGCCGGGACCACCACCGGATGTTTGCCAATGCGCGACACCGTCGTCTCCTCAGAATACCTGGCAAAGAACCTCGCCGCCGACATTGGCAGCGCGGGCATCCGCATCCGACATCACGCCGCGCGGCGTCGACAGGATGGAAATGCCGAGGCCGCTCCTGATCTTCGGCAGGTCCTTGATCGACGAGTAGATGCGCCGCCCCGGCTTCGACACCCGGCTGATCGACCGGATCACCGGACGGCCTTCGTAGTACTTCAGCTCGATCGAGATCTGGGTACGCCCCAAGGCATCCTCGCGCCGCTCGTAGCCGCGGATATAGCCCTCGCGCATCAGCACCTCGAGCACGCGCTCGCGCAATTTCGACGCCGGGGTCATGACCGTTCCCTTGCCCACCTGCTGGGCATTCCGGATACGTGTCAGCATATCCCCCAAGGGATCGCTCAAATTCATCGTCTGCTCTCCCTTACCAGCTCGACTTGACCATTCCGGGGATCTGGCCCGTCGACGCCATCTCACGAAGCGCAATGCGCGACATGCGGAACTTGCGATAGACGGCCCGCGGCCGGCCGCTCACTTCGCAGCGGTTGCGCACCCGGACCGGGGAGGCGTTGCGCGGCAGCTCGGCAAGCTTGAGCCGCGCCGCGAACCGATCCTCGGGCGGCAATTCCTCGTTGTTCGCCATCTCCAGAAGGCGCGCGCGGCGGGCAGCATATTGCTTCACCAGGCGGCGGCGGCGGAGGTTCTTCTCAACGGCGCTCTTCTTGGCCATGAACCGATCCCCTAATTGCCAAACGGCATGTTGAAACCTGCAAGCAGCGCCTTCGCCTCGGCGTCGGTCTTTGCCGTCGTGCAGATCACGATGTCCATTCCCCGGACGCTTTCGACCTTGTCGTATTCGATTTCCGGGAACACCAGCTGCTCCTTGAATCCCATCGCGTAGTTGCCGCGGCCGTCAAAGCTCTTGTCGGAAAGACCGCGGAAGTCGCGCACCCGGGGCAGCGCGATGTTGATCAGCCGGTCCAGGAACTCGTACATATGCGCCCGCCGCAGCGTGACCTTGCAGCCAATCGGCATGCCCTGGCGCAACTTGAAGTTCGCGATCGACTGGCGCGCCCGCGTCACCACCGGCTTCTGGCCGGCAATGGCGCCAAGATCGCCAACCGCGGCCTGCACCTTCTTCGAATCGGTGGCGGCTTCGCCGACGCCCATGTTGACGACGATCTTGTCCAGCCGCGGCACCGCCATCTGGTTGCGATAGCCAAACTGGTCGGTGAGTGCCTTACGCACCACCTCTTGATAATGATCCTGCAAACGCGCGCGTGCCATAGCTTCGCCTCTAAAGGTCCAGGACTTCGCCGGAGCGCTTCGCGAAGCGCACCTTGCGACCATCCTCAAGGAACCGGAAACCGATCCGGGTTGGCCCACCGTCTTTGGGATCCTGAATCGCCAGGTTCGAGATTTGAATGGGCGCTTCCTTCTCAACGATCCCGCCTGGATTGCCGGGCGCCGGCCGGGTGTGGCGCTTGACCAGGTTCACGCCCGAAACCACGGCGCGGCGCTCGGCGCGCAGCACCGAAAGCACCTCGCCCTTCTTGCCTTTGTCGCGGCCGGTGATCACCACCACCTTGTCGCCCTTTTTGATCCGGAACTTCTCGGCCATCATAGAACCTCCGGCGCCAGGCTGACGATCTTCATATGGTTCTTCGAACGCAACTCGCGCGTGACCGGGCCAAAGATGCGCGTCCCGATCGGCTCGTTCTGCTTATTAATCAGAACCGCGGCGTTGCGATCGAAACGGATCGCGCTGCCGTCAGCGCGGCGGATCTCCTTCGCCGTGCGCACGATGACGGCGCGATGCACGTCGCCCTTCTTCACGCGGCCGCGCGGGATCGCGTCCTTAACCGCGACCACGATGATGTCGCCGACGGAGGCATATTTCCGCTTCGAACCGCCCAGCACCTTGATGCACTGGACTCGGCGGGCGCCCGAATTGTCGGCGACTTCGAGATTCGTCTCAGCCTGAATCATGGCCCCTAGCCCTCGTTCCCGCCGACCTCGATCGTATGGCCGACCGCTTCGATCACTTCCCAGGTCTTAAGCTTGGACAGCGGCCGACACTCGCGGATACGAACGATGTCTCCGGGCTTGTACTGGTTCTGCTCGTCGTGCGCGTGATACTTCTTCGAGCGCCGGATGAACTTCTTGTAGAGCGGATGCATGACCCGCCGCTCGACCCGCACGACAACCGTCTTGTCGCCCTTGTCGCTGACCACGGTGCCCTGAAAAATTCGCCTCGGCATGGCTTCTCCTTAACCCTTATTTGCCTGGCGACGGCTCGCAAGGAGCGTCTTGATCCGGGCGATGTCGCGGCGCACGGTGCGGATGCGCGCCGTGTTCTCGAGCTGGCCGGTCGCCTTCTGGAAGCGGAGGTTGAACTGCTCCCGCTTCAGGCCGAGCAGCTGCTCGCCGATTTCGTCTTCGGTCTTGCCGATCAGTTCCCGCGCCTTCATGCCGAGGCCTCCTCGCCAAGCCGGCTGATCAGCCGGGTGCGCACCGGCAGCTTCGCCGCGCCGCGTTCAAACGCCTCGCGCGCCAGTTGCATCGGCACGCCGTCGAGCTCGAACAGGATCCGCCCCGGCTTCACCCGGCACATCCAGAACTCGACGCCGCCCTTTCCCTTACCCATGCGTACCTCGGTCGGCTTCTTGGTCACCGGCACGTCCGGGAAGATACGAATCCACACCCGCCCGGTGCGCTTGATGTGGCGCGTAATCGCGCGCCGGCTGGCCTCGATCTGGCGCGCCGTGAGGCGACCCGGCTCCATGGCCTTAAGCCCGAAGGCGCCGAAGGCGAGAGCCGTCCCGCCCTTGGCCTTGCCATGGATGCGGCCCTTGAACGCCTTGCGATATTTCGTTCGTTTCGGCTGCAGCATCGCCCGTCTCCAACTACCTTAAGCCCGCCCGGCGGCTTGCTCGGCGAACCGCTTATCCTGCGCCATCGGGTCATGCGCAAGAATCTCGCCCTTGAATATCCACACCTTGACGCCGCAGGCGCCGTAGGCCGTCTTCGCCGTCGCGACGCC
>JAJYTL010000311.1 GCA_021793055.1 Pseudomonadota bacterium | reverse complement strand
AAGGCGCGTTGGTGAGGAATTTCCGTCTGGTCGATCTGGCCGTGATGATCGGGCTGCGTCCGCGGGATGACGAGATCATGAGCGCTTTCGCCGGGCGTGTGTGCCGGCGTGTGCAGGATAGGATAGCGTATGTGGTGGCCCTGGCGATGGGTTCGCCGGCGCATAATCGCGTCATTCCAAATACTTAAACCTATATCTCAAAGCATCTTCCTATACCATTGACTTGTCAAAGTTTCATAGGCATGATGGGTATGCTCGCACCCTACTAGGATCGCTTGCCGCCTACGCAAAGCGTGGTGGGCGCGGATAATGAAGCGTAACGATCTCGTGGGGTGCGGGCCACAACATTACCGGAGCGTGTCATATCAGCCTATGCGCAGCGAGCGGCGGAAATTCGGCTGCCGGGCTTGCACGCCGGGCAGCGCGAGATTGTCGATCTTGTCCGGCATCACGAAAAAATCGTCATCCGGGCCGGCCGCCGCTTTGGCAAATCGACCGTCCTGGAGTGGATTGCGGCGAAGGCTGCGATAGGCCGCCCCGGCGAGCGCACTAGCGGCCTGCGCGTCGGATGGTTCGGGCCAGACTTCCGCCGCAATCGGCCATCGTTCGACCGACTGGCTAGGCTCCTTGCTCCCTTGACGACCTCTCGCAGCGCCACCTTTCTCAGCATCGAGCTGGCGAGCGGCGGCGGCATAGAATTCTGGACGCTTGGCGACGAGAATGCCGGGCGATCTCGGGTTTATGACCTGGTGATCATTGACGAGGCGACGCTCGCTATTCGCGAGATCACTCCCGTCTGGGAGCAGGCGATCCGCCCGACGCTGATCGACCGCGGCGGCGTGGCGATCATGGCAGGCACGCCGAAGGGGATACGGGCGGATCAGCTTTTCTATCGCGCGTGCAACGGCGAGGAAAAAGGCTGGGTCGAATACCACGCGCCGACGACGGCTAATCCTTTCCTTCGAGAGGATGAACTTGAGCGGCTGCCGCTCGAATATCCGCCTCTCGTCTATCAGCAGGAAATCCTTGCGGAATTCGTCGATTGGCGAGGCGCGCCATTTTTCAGCGAGGATGCGTGGCTGGTGGATGGAAAGGCGGTGCCGATGCCGTCGCCTATCGATCGCATATATGCGACGATCGATACGGCCATGAAGTCAGGACGCGAGCATGACGGAACGGCGGTTGTCTATTTCGCCAAGAACCGGCTGCACGATAGGAAAATCTACGTTCTCGACTGGGACGTTGTGCACATAGCCGGCAATCTTCTGATCGACTGGTATCCGTCCGTGCTGCGCCGCATGCAGGAGCTATCGGATCAGTGCCGAGCGCGATATGAGCCGCGCGGGCCGTTCGTTGAAGACGCAAGCGCTGGCACGATCCTCATACAGCAGGCAATACGCCAGCGGATGCCGGTCGAGGCGATAAACACGAAGCTTACGTCGGTCGGCAAGGACGAACGCGCGCTCTCGACGGTGAGCTATCACGCGAGCAGGCTGGTGGCGATCACGGAATACGCGGCGAACAAATCAGTCAACTGGAACGGGTCAACGCGGAACCATCTCATGTCGCAGGTCATAGGCTATCGCCCGGGCTTGCCGATGAGTCATGACGACCTGCTCGACTGCTACACATATGGCCTGTCGCTGGGTCTTGGGGACGGGAGCGGCTGGTGAGCGGCAGCTTATTCTGGCCTCGGTCGTCACCCACTGGCGAGCAGGCGGAGGTCACGGTCGATAGAAGCCGGCCATCGCCTCTCTGGGCTCTCGTCGAGCGCACTACGCCAGGGTATGAGCCGGACTATGAGGATTGCAAAATAGTCTATGTTTATCATCCTCTTGGCGCGCGGATTGTAGATGCGCCGATCTATCTCGCTTTTCATAGACCGCGCGTGATAAGCATCGAGGATGGGCCGAAGGAAGAGCTGACCAAGGCTTTTGAGAAAGAGTGGACTGCGCTTGGCGAGCAAGGCGCGACGCGATGGATAATCCAAGCAGTGCGTCTAGCGGCGATCTACGGCATTTCCGCAGTCGGCGTCGGCGTGCCAGGTGCGCCGACCGATCGGCCTCTGACAGATAATGAGTGGCTTTCGCCTGATCTCTATTTCCAGATATTCGACCCGCTCAATACGGCTGGTAGTCTGACGCTATCGCAAAATCCGCAATCGCCTGACTTTCTCAAGCCGCGGCATTTCATCGTCGATAATCAGGTGTATCACCTGTCGCGCGGCGTGGTTCTGCAAAACGAAGACCCGATCTATATCCAGTGGACATCGGCGGCTTTCGGCTTCACTGGCCGGTCGAAATACATCCGCGCGATGTATCCGCTGGCGTCTTATGTTCGCATGATGGTCGCGAACAACATGGTTTCGCAGAAGCTTGGCTTGCTGATCGCGAAGCTGAAGCCGCAGGGCTCAATCGTCGATCGGGTTGTAGAAGCGCTGTGGGCACGCAAGCTGCAAAAGTTCAAGTCTGGATCGACTTACAACACAATCTCGATCGACATAGAGGAAGCGATCGAGACGCTGAATATGATGAATGTCGATGGCGCGGGGAAATTCGCGCGCGACAACATCATCCAGGATATCGCCAGCGCCGCAGGGATGCCGGCATTGCTGATTTCGCAAGACACTCTCGCGGAAGGTTTTGCGGATGGCAGTGAGGATGCGAAGACGATCTCATCTTACATCGAGGCGTATCGCGCTCAGCAAGAACCGCTCTTCCGCTTTTTCGATGGGATCGTGCAGCGTCGGGCGTGGTCGCCTGACTTCTATCGCGCGATGAAGCGGAAATATCCTAACGTGATCGGCAATCGCAGCTATGCCGAGTGCTTCCAGGAATGGTGCGATGGCTTCAAGGCGCAATGGCCGTCGTTGGTGCAGCAGAGCGACAAGGACGAGCTTGAGGGGCAGCAGCGCCGCTTCGACAGCGTGGTGAAGCTGCTGGAGGTGATGGGCGCGATGACGGCTGATCCTGACTCGCGAGCGCAGCTTATTGCGTGGGCGGCTGACAACATCAACGCGCAGGATAAGATGTTTGCCGCGCCCCTGCTGATTGATCCAGAGCTTGCCGCGACAATGCCGCCAGCGCCGCAAGAAAGCGCCGGTGCCGAGCCGGAAGATGAAGCGGCTTGACCGGCTTATCGCGGAAGCGATCAAGGCGCAGATTACCGGGCAACAGACGGCAGAAAACTGGCAATACATTCTCCAACGATTGTTCGCCGAGATTGATGCCGATGCCGAGATTGATACAAGCGTAGCGGCACGTCTCAAGCGCGACTTCGAGGCGCAAGTCGGGAAGGCAGAAAAGAACCACAAGGGACTTCCTCGGTTCACTGTTGATCGTCTGCGCCCGGCGCTGCGCAAAAAGCTGGACGAGAGGATCGTTCAGTCCCTCGATCTCATTAAGCTGAGGCGCAAAGAAGCGATCTCGAACGCCCTGGCGCGCTTCACCGGCTGGGCATCGTCGGTTCCCGACATGCGCGCGAAGATCGACATGCGGGAGGTGCGCGAGCACGTTTACAAGCCGATTGCGCAAGTGAAATACGAAGCGCGGCGCGTCGCTATCGACCAGTCGCACAAGCTCATTGCTGCGATCAATGAGACGATCGCCGAGGATGGCGGCGCGATTGCGCTGATATGGCGGTCGAATTGGCGGCAGGCCGGCTACGACTATCGCAAGGACCACAAAGAGCGCGACGGCAAGGTGTGGATCATCCCCGGTTCCTGGGCACAGAAGGCGGGTTTTTTTTCGGCCAAAGCGCCGCGCTACGACCAGATCACGCACGTTGCGGAAGAGCCTTATTGCCGGTGCTATGCAACGTTCCTGTATCACATTGAGGATATTCCGAAATCCATGCTCTCGTTCAAAGGCTTGGCGTATCTCCGAAAAGCAGCATGAACGAACGCGAAGCGGCCATTGCGATGGCCGAAGGGAGAATTCCTAGCCCGGCGCGTATCGGAGACCTGACGCTTGTCAAAATGCGCATCACCGGCAGCGGGATGAGCTATCGCAGCGGTCTCAAAGAGTATGTGTG
>JAJYTL010000310.1 GCA_021793055.1 Pseudomonadota bacterium | reverse complement strand
AATTCTGGCCGACTTCGTAACAGTATAACGTAAGGCAGAGATCGCTGCCGCACTTGGAGAAACGTCAGCAGCGTCTAAATTTAGGCTAGAAATAGGCAATCCCCAACTTATCAATCGTTGCAAGCTCAGCAACCGAGAGCGGAAGGCTGCTCGGGATATGAACCTTAAGAATCGCTGTGTTCGTCCGAGTTTTGAATTGGGTCGCGTATGCAAGAAAGTCATCCATGGAATCGAAAGAGGCGTGGCTTTCGAGTTCCGTCATATCCCCATTCCATATTTGGAATACTATCTTTGCGGCCATCGTTCTGGCTTTTATGTAGACGTCTTTTCGACCAATACCTCCGGCGTCCAGAGGCGGTCGCTTACATCAGCCGCCATAGCTGGAGTGGTCCGCAAGTTCTTGCGCAGGCGCATAAATTTATACCGCGCGAAATGGAGCGCTACCGCGGCTTTCAAGTTCTTGCGCTTTTTGCTGAAAGCACTGGTCAGGCGCGTACACCGCCGCATGACCATGCGTATGGTCAAGTTCTGGTGCTCAACGTCAATGCTCGGCTACGCAGTTCTTACTTTCTGACTTTAGTGACGAGCTTATCGAGGGCAAGGTTAAGCTTCAGCACATTGACATGCGGTTCGCCGATGACGCCAAGGAGACGTCCGGTTATGTGCGCCTCGACCAGTTCGCGGACCTCTGCCTCCGGCAGGCTGCGTGCCTTGGCGACCATCGGCACTTGAAACAGCGCCGCGGCGGGGGTGATGTCGGGATCGAGCCCGCTCGCCGACGACGTGACGAGATCGACGGGGATCGGGACGCCGGGGTTTTCCTTTGCAAGCGCCGCCGCCCTGGCCTTAACGTGATCCACGAGTTGTTTGGATGTCGGTCCGAGATTCGAACCGCCGGAATTTGCGGCGTTATAGGGTTGTTCGATCGTCTTGCCCGCCGCGTTCGTTCCCGTTGTGGCGGACGGCCGGCCATGGAAATACTTTGCGGACGTAAAATTCTGGCCGATCAGGGCCGAACCGATCAGCGTGCCGTTTTCCTTAATCAAGCTGCCATTCGCCTGCCACGGAAAGAGGAGCTGTGCAATGCCTGTAATGGCAAGTGGATAAGCGAGACCTGTGAGGGCCGTCATCAAAACGATCATGACGATCGCTGGGCGAATGTGCCTCATCGGTGCATCCTCCTTAAGCCAAGTGCAGGGCGGTGACGAGCATATCGATCAGCTTGATGCCGACGAATGGTGCGACCAGTCCCCCGAGTCCATAGATCAGCAGATTACGACGCAGAATTGCCGCCGCCCCGATCGGTCGATAGGCCACGCCCCTTAGCGCAAGCGGAATCAGTGCCACGATGATCAGGGCATTGAAGATGATCGCAGAGAGGATTGCGCTCTGCGGTGTCCCGAGATGCATAATATTTAACGCGCCAAGCTGCGGATAGAACGCGACGAACATCGCGGGAATCATGGCAAAATATTTCGCGACATCGTTGGCGATCGAAAAGGTGGTCAGGGCTCCACGGGTCATCAGCAGCTGCTTGCCAATTTCGACGATTTCAATCAGCTTTGTCGGGTCGCTGTCGAGATCGACCATGTTGCCCGCTTCGCGCGCCGCCATGGTGCCTGTGTTCATGGCGACACCGACATCCGCCTGTGCCAGTGCTGGCGCGTCGTTCGTGCCGTCCCCGCACATGGCGACGAGCTTGCCCTGCGCCTGCTCGTCCCGGATCAGCTTGAGCTTCGTTTCCGGCGTCGCCTGAGCAAGAAAGTCGTCGACGCCGCTCTCCGCGGCGATGGCGGCCGCGGTCAAGGCATTGTCGCCGGTAATCATGACGGTGCGAATGCCCATGCGGCGAAGCTCCGTAAAGCGCTCGCGGATGCCGCCCTTGACGATATCCTTGAGATAGATCACACCAAGGAGCCGCCCGTCACGCGCGACGGCAAGAGGCGTGCCACCCTCTTTTCCGATCTCCTCCGCCTTGGTGTTAAGTTCGCGCACGGCGCCCTCGCTAAGGCCTGCGCGTGGCGCATTGGCGGCGCCTTCGGCATAACCGCCTGCGCCACGCCAAGATGTGACAGCGGCCTTCCGGCCGTCATTTTCGCCACCGGCTTGACCATCTCCGCCACGGGCCCAGGCGAGCACCGCATCGACCGCGCCTTTCCGGATGGATGAACCCGCAATGTCAATGCCGGAGAGACGCGTTTGCGCGGAAAATGGGATGAAGTGCGCATTCATCGGCACCATGTCGCGCCCTCGAATGCCGTATTTCTCCTTTGCCAGCACGACAATGGAGCGGCCTTCCGGCGTTTCATCGGGCAATGACGCGAGCTGTGCCGCATCGGCGAGTTCCGCCGCGCTAACGCCGGTGACTGGAAAGAATTCGCTTGCCTGGCGGTTACCAAGCGTGATGGTTCCCGTCTTGTCGAGCAAGAGCGTATCGACGTCGCCGGCCGCCTCAACCGCCCGACCGGACATGGCCAGGACATTGAACCGGACCAGCCGATCCATGCCCGCGATCCCGATCGCCGACAGGAGCGCGCCGATCGTGGTCGGGATCAAGGCGACAAACAACGCCACAAGGACCACAACCGAGACCGTCCCGCCAGCATAGTGGGCGAAACTCGGAATGGTCGCGACCACAATCACGAAGATGATCGTGAGACCGGCGAGCAATATATTCAGCGCGATTTCGTTCGGCGTTTTTTGCCGCTGCGCCCCCTCGACCAGCGCGATCATCCGGTCGAGAAAAGTCGCCCCCTGCGCCGCCGTGATCCGTACCTTAATCCAATCGGAAATCACTTGCGTGCCACCCGTTACTGCCGAGCGGTCACCGCCGGATTCCCGAATGACAGGCGCGGATTCGCCTGTGATCGCCGATTCATTTACGGAGGCCACACCCTCGATTACCTCGCCATCGCTTGGGACGAGGTCGCCCGCTTCGACCAGAACCACGTCTCCCGGTTTGAGGTCCGGCGCGGCAACCATTTCATAGCTGTTTTTCGGGTTGCCATCAGCGTCGCGGCTTGGCAGCAGGCGCTTCGCTCTAGTCTCGGTTCGTGCCTTGCGTAACGTATCCGCCTGCGCTTTGCCGCGTCCTTCGGCCACTGCTTCGGCGAAATTGGCGAAGAGAACGGTTAGCCAAAGCCAGAAGATCATCTGGATGGTAAAGCCGACATTTCCGCTGCCGCTCACGAGCTGATGAATGAAAACGACTGTCGTGAGCGCCGCTACGACTTCTACGACGAACATGACGGGATTGCGAATCAGGACGCGTGGATTCAGCTTCGCAAAGGCCTGAAGGATTGCCGGACCGAGGATGGCAGGGTCCGTCAGTGTCGTAACCGGCATGCGCTCGCGAATTTTTTCGATGCCCAAAGGGCCGCTAACTTTCCTAATCATGACCTCAATCCTCAGAACAACGTTCCGGCATGCATCGCAAAGTTCTCGACCAGCGGGCCAAGGGCCACGGCGGGAAAGTAGATGAGCCCGCCGGTGATCAGGATCACACCGACAACCAGACCAACGAAAAGAGGCCCCGTCGTCGGGAAGGTGCCAAGAGATGCGGGTACAATCTTCTTACGTGCCAGCGAACCGGCAACCGCGAGCGCCGGTATAATGACCAGGAAGCGGCCCATAAGCATGGCCAGCCCGAGCGTGTCGTTCCAGAACGGCACATTGGCGGAAAGTCCGGCGAACGCGCTGCCGTTGTTCCCGGTGGCCGAGTCGAAGGCATACAGGGCTTCAGAAAAGCCATGCGGGCCGGCATTGGCCAGTGCTGCGAGGCCTGGATTTACCACCACGGCGAGGGCCGTCCATCCCAGGATGGAGAGGGGCAAGATCAGGATGGCGAGCATCGCCATCTTGACCTCTTTCGCCTCGAGCTTCTTGCCGAGATACTCCGGCGTGCGTCCGACCATCAAGCCCGCGACGAACATGGCGACGATCACGAACAACAGCATCCCATAGAGACCCGAACCGACTCCGCCGAAGATGATCTCGCCCAGCATGATATTCACCATCGGGACGGCACCGGCGAGCGGT
>JAJYTL010000010.1 GCA_021793055.1 Pseudomonadota bacterium | reverse complement strand
GCCATCAGCCTGCCAGCTCAGGCAGTCTGACAACAAGGCAGCTCAACCCTGCCAAGGAGCAGCGGCTTCTACACCACGTCCAGGGACACGATCTCTGCATCTTCGCCATGTTCGCTCCAACTGTCATAGGACAGCGAGTGCCACGAGCAGTGATGGGGGGCCTGAAGAACGTCGAAGCTGAACCAGTCGGCGCGTTCGGCGTGCCGCTGCCAGAGCCGTTCCCAGATCGCGACCTCGGCATCGCCACCGCTCAGGAAGCGGCAGGCATCCACGACGCTATCGCCTGAAAGGGACAAATTCAGAATTGTGCTCGAGTGGTTCTTGAAGCGGACCTCTTCCTCATCCACATCGTCGCTTTTCGGCAGCGGCGCCAGCAGGCGGGCGGTCATCGTCCAATCGTACTGCCCGTTCACCGTTGAGAACGTCGCGTCCGCCTTCACCAGGATTGAGCCGAGATCGTCGGTCTTACCGCCCTCGTCTTCACCAAGGATCAGGATGCGATCGCCATCGCCGACAGCCCCGAGCATGTCGCGATACTTCTGAACGCGACGCCGCGCTTCGCTGTTGAACGCCTTGGCGTCGTCGCAGAGCACGTGCTGAGATGAAGCGCGCCGGAATACCATCGGCGACGACCACAGCTCGCGGACGAAAATCTTATCCACAGCCTCCGACCAGTCGCCCGGCGGCCCCATGTGGAAATGCTTTTTAAGCCCCGTGCAGTGGTCTTTGTCCGGATGGGTTATCAGGAGGGCGTCGACGCAGAGCCTCCCCTGGCCGTCCCTCTCCAGCCGATCCCGCAGGGCGGTCGCCACATCCGGCGTATCGTCATCCGGATCATCCGCCGCGCCGCGAATATTGATATCGATAAGGATTTTCCGCCCGCTCTCCAGCTCGACGAGCGTCATGTCGCCGTTGCCGACCGGAAAAAACGTAATCTTCGCCACCATGCCCGCTCGCCTTTCAGCTAGGGCGGGTGGCGTTACAGCCAGCGGCCCGGGTTAGGCGCGACGTAGAATCGCCATCCGCGCCGCCGGCAATCTTGCCGGCGGCCAAACACCTAATATGAGTTGACTGGCGAGTCAAGATGATTCATTTTGCGCCGGCAAATTTGCCGGCGGAGCGCTACAAGATGGAATTGGCTGGTGTTTTTCTTTTGTTCTCGGGTCCGACCAGGGAAGCAGAGACGGTCGGCTTCCGCTTCGGAGCGAAGGGGACCCACACCAGTCGAACGATGATGTTCGAGGAGCTCAGCCACGTCCTTCAGGCGACAGCCCCCGACACGCGCCGCGCCGACTACGCGGCCGCGATCATCGACGGCAACTGTCTGTCCAAGCAAACCGCATCGACGCGCAGACTCAGCAACCAACGGCTGGGGGAACTCTATGGTCTAGACCCAACGATTCCCCTGTTCCGAGTCCTCCGCAGGCTTTGGGATATAGGGGCTGATGGTCGGCCGCTCCTCGCCCTACTGGCAGCGATCGCCAGAGATCCGCTGCTAGCAGCGACATGTCCAGCGATCGTCGCGATGCCCGCCAATGCCGAGCTTCAACGAGACGCAATGAAGGGCGCACTGCAAGCCGTCGTTGGAGACCGACTGAACGATAGCACACTGGAAAAAGTGTGCCGCAATGCCGCAAGCACCTGGGCACAGTCAGGACACCTTGAGGGTCGAACGTTCAAGAAACGGCGGATGGTGCTGCCGTCACCGACCGCTGTGACTTTTGCCATCTACCTCGCCCACGCCGCCGGCTTCCGCGGCGCTGAAATCTTCTCGTGCGGGTGGCTTAGGGTACTCGACTGTGAGCCATCGCACGCGCGCCAACTTGCCCTTGATGCGAAGCGGTCTGGTCTACTCGACTTGCGAATGGCCGGCGACGTCGTCGAGTTCAATCTGTCGCGGCTCGATCCTTACGCTGGGAAGGCGTGATCATGGCGCGCATTGAAGACCTGGCCGAACGCTACGGACGTCATATTGCCACCCCTTGGCAGCGCACTGTTGCCGGCGCACAGCGCGTTGTGATGGTGGTCTACGACAAAGAACTTGAACGGACGCTACGAGCGCGCGTCCTTGCCTTTGAAACGGCGACCCGTGAGGCGGGACACGATTGGCGTGAAATCGACCTATCCGCCATTTTTGCAGAATGGATGGCGGCAGACGACTATCGCGACGAATATTTCCAATCGCCCGAAGATCTTCAACTCAAGCTCGATGCCGAATTTCCGGAGTTCGTGGCGGAGCGCCTTCGGGCGGAACTTCAAAAATCCGATGTCACGCCCAATACGGTTGTGGCCGTTCTGGGAGTCGGCGCCCTGTTCGGCTTCGCCCGCATATCTCAAGTGCTAAAAATCGTAGAGGCCGACATTCGGGGACGCCTCGTCGTATTTTTCCCGGGCCAGTTCGAACGTAACAATTACCGGCTGCTCGATGCACGCGACGGTTGGAACTACCTTGCCGTGCCGATCACGCTCCACGGCGAAGGAGGAACGCTGTGAAAATCAAAGATGCCCTACAGCGGGACCCGGCATCCTATCCACTGGTGAACCAGGGCCAGGCTCGCATTTCGGACAGCCGCAACGAACGGACGCAATCCGAATTGCGCGGCGAGCTTGAGACATTCGTCTGCGAGGGGCAGTACGCGGATGGCGTTCAAAAGATCATTCGCTCTTTCCTCGACAATATCGGCAAGACGAGTCAACGCGGCGCATGGGTGAGCGGGTTTTTCGGCAGCGGCAAATCGCACCTGCTGAAGATGCTCTGCCACCTCTGGCAGGACACCAGCTTCCCCGATGGCGCGACCGCCAGAAGCCTTGTGCCGTCGATCCCCGAAGACCTTCGTGCCCTACTCCGTGAACTGGACACCGCGGGGAAGCGAGCGGGTGGGCTGATCGCCGCCGCTGGCGCACTGCCCAGCGGCACCACCGATAACGTCCGGCTGACGATACTCTCCATTTTGCTGCGAGCCGTCGGGCTTCCCGAGCAATACCCACAAGCCCGTTTCTGCCTGTGGCTGCACTCGCAAGGTCAGTTCGACAAGGTGAAGGCGGCCGTCGAAGCGAGCGGCAAGCCCTTCGAGCGCGAGCTCAACAACCTCTATGTCAGCGGGCCGATAGCCCGTGCCGTGATGGCGAGCGATGCCAATTTCGCCGCAAGTGAAGCGGAAGCGAAGCAGCTTCTCAAAGCGCAATTTCCACCGCAGACATCCGATATTACCACGGAACAGTTCCTCCTGGTCGCGAAGGAAGCGCTGAGGCTCAAAGCCAAAGATGGTCGGCTTCCTTGCACACTCCTCATTCTCGACGAAGCCCAACAATATATCGGCGACTCCCAGCAACGCGCGTCGCTTCTTACAGAGGTCACGGAAGCAGCCTCAAAGCAGCTCGACAGCCACGTCATGGTCGTGGCGGCTGGTCAAAGTGCGCTAACCGAAATTCAGCTTCTGACATACTTGCTCGACCGCTTCACGATCCGCGTCCCCCTGTCGGATGCCGAGGTCGAGACGGTCACTCGGAAGGTCCTGCTGCAAAAAAAGCCCACGGCAGTCGCGAATGTGCGCGCCCTGCTCGACAAGCACGCGGGCGAAGTCTCGCGGCAGCTTCAAGGTACGCGCATCGGTGAGACGATCGAAGATCGCGCGATCATCGTCGACGACTATCCGCTGCTACCGGTTCGGCGGCGTTTTTGGGAGAACTGCTTCCGCCAGATAGATGCGGCCGGCACAAGCAGCCAGCTCCGCTCGCAGTTGCGCATCATCCACGATGCGGTCGCGAAGGTCTCCGAACGCCCCCTCGGTTCGGTCGTGCCGGCTGATGAACTTTTTGAAGCGCTCGCGCCAGAGATGGTGAATACGGGCGTGCTGCTCCGTGAAATCAACGAGCGCATCATCCTGGTCGGGCGAACCGAAGGGCCGATCGCGCAGCGTATTTGCGGCCTGGTCTTTCTGATCGGAAAACTGAAGCGGGAGGCCGGCGCTGATATTGGCGTTCGCGCCACCAAGGATCACTTGGCCGATCTGCTGATCGACGATCTGACGGCCGATAACGGCAAACTGCGATCAGAGGTGGAAGAGAAGCTGAAAAAGCTGAGCGACCAGGGCGTGCTGATGCTGGTCGGCGACGAGTATCGTCTTCAGACCCGAGAAGGCAGCGACTGGGACCGGGAGTTCCGCAACCGGCAAACCAAACTCAACAACGACGATGCAGCGGTCCAATTCAAGCGTGATCAGCTTCTGTACGGCGATATCGACAAGACGGTTCGCGCCATCCGCGTCATGCAGGGCGCGGCGAAAGAGCCACGCCAGTTTCTGATCCATCGGGAACAGACCGCGCCAGTGGTCGACGGCAGCAGCGTCCCGATCTGGATCCGCGACGGGTGGTCCTGCGCCGAGAAAGATGTGCTGGAGGCCGCGCGTTCTGCCGGCACCGACAGCCCGATCCTGTTCGTGTTCATTCCGCGCCAGTCAGCCGAGGACGTTCGGCGGTTGATCGTCGAGGCCGACGCCACCCAGCAAACGCTCGACGCCAAGGGCAATCCGACGACCGCTGAAGGCCAGGAAGCTCGCCAGAGCATGGACAGCCGTCGGGCACGCGCGGTGGGCGACCGCGATCGCCTGATCCGAGACGTCGTGGCGAACGCCAAGGTCTTCCAGGGTGGCGGGAGCGAAGTCCTGTTGACGTCGCTGGATGACCGTATCAAGGCCGCGACCGACGCCTCGCTCGTGCGGTTGTTTCCGCGCTTCAAGGAGGCGGACTCGGCGGCATGGGAGGCGGTCATCAAGCGCGCCCGCGATGGCGCCGACCACCCCTTTCAGCCAACAGGCCACACCGACGCGACCGAGAAGCACGCCGTCTGTCAGCAGGTGATCAGCACCATCGGCGCCGGCAAATCCGGGTCGGACGTCCGCAAGACATTGGGTGGAACGCCCTTTGGCTGGCCGCGTGACGCTGTCGACGCGGCGCTGATTGCCCTGCATCGGCTCCAGCACCTCACCGCTACCCTGAATGGTCAGGCAATTCCGCTCGGCCAGCTTGATCAAAACAAGATTGCCAAGGCCGACTTCCGGGTCGAGCACGCCACACTCACCGTGGGAGACCGCCTGATCCTGCGAAAGCTCTTCCAGGCTTTGGGGCTTTCCTGCAAGAGCGGCGAGGAAGCTGTCCGCGCCGGGGAATTTCTCAGCGGTTTCATTGCACTCGCAAAATCTGCGGGTGGCGACGTGCCTTTGCCCCCCTCGCCGGCGACAACCGAGATCGAGGACACCCAGCGGCTGGTGGGCAACGAGCAGCTAGTGGCCATCAAGACCAAGGCGCCGGAGTGGGAGGACAAGATCAAGGCGTGGACGATCACGCGCGATCTGATTGCCCAGCGGCTGCCGACCTGGAATTTGGTTGTACGGCTTGAAAAACACGCGGCGGCCATGTCCGAAGCGAAGCCGCATCTGGAGCAGATCGACGCAATACGCGGCCAACGTCTGCTGCTGGAGAAGGCTGATCCAGCGAGCGCGATCCGCGTCGCCCTGGCCGGCTTGCTTCGCGATGCCGTGCAGAAGGGGCGAACCGATTACGAGGCAGCGTTCGGCGCGGCCATGGCCTCGCTTGCCAGCAATAGCGTCTGGACGAAGGTCCTCCCGGCTGACCAGGACACCATCAAAACCGCGGTCGGCCTGAGCGCACCGAGCAAGCCGGACATTGCCAGCGACGATGCGCTGGTGGGCCATTTGGATCAAAAGCCTCTGTCGAACATCCAGGCGGAGATTGACGCCATAGCCGGCCGTGTGGCTCTGGCAATCGAGCGGGCTGCGCGGCTGTTGGAGCCCAAGGTTCAGACCGTCACGCTGGAGCGCAGCACGCTCCGAGACGCCGCGGAGGTCGAGGCCTGGGTCAAGCGCCAGACAGCAACCCTTATTGAAGCGGTGCGCCACGGCCCCGTGCTTGTGAACTAAGGCGAACCCGAATGACCTCGATAACCCGCGACCTCCGCAAGGATCTCGAAAAGACGGTCAAGCAGGCGCGCCGCATCGCTGAGGCGGGCGCCCGCCAGGCCGTCCAGCAGCTTCGCGTCGGGGACGGCGACGCGCCGAAAGATCTCACCGTGGACCAGCGCGCCCTTCGAACAAGATTGCGCGCACATGGCCGGCAGCTTGGAGATCGGCGCGACGCGAAGACAGGCACGCAAGAGACCGCGCGCCTCATTCAGGAATGCGCTTACGAGCACTGGCATCGCATGCTGTTCGCCCGCTTCCTGGCTGAGACGGACCTCCTGATCGAGCCGGAGTCGGGCGTGGCCATCACGCTCGACGAGGTGCAGGAACTCGCCCGTGAGAAAGCGACGGACTGGCTCGAACTGGCGAGCGAATACGCCGAGCGGATGCTCCCGCAGATTTTCCGCAAGGACGATCCCGTCCTCCAAATCGCCTTGCCGCCAGAAACGCGGTCCGAAATGGAGGACCTGCTGAAGGGGCTGTCGAAGCCGGTGTTCGAGGCCGATGACAGCCTCGGCTGGGTCTACCAGTTCTGGCAGGCGGACAAGAAAGACGAGGTCAACAAGTCCGAGACCAAGATCGGCGCGGACGAACTGCCGGCTGTCACACAGCTCTTCACTGAGGACTATATGGTCCTCTTCCTGCTGCACAACAGCCTTGGCGCTTGGTGGGCCGGCAGGGTTCTGGCCGCCAACCCCAACCTCGCAACTTCGGCTGCGGACGAGGCTGCGTTGCGCGCCGCCTGCAAGGTTGGTGACATCGACTGGTGCTATCTGTCCTTTGTCCGAGACAAGGCCGACGACGGTGTAGAGGGCCCTTGGCGCCCAGCCACGGGCGCGTTTGAGGGCTGGCCGCACGCAGCGAAGGACCTCACGGTGCTCGATCCCTGCATGGGGTCGGGGCACTTCCTGGTTTTCGCATTGCCTATCCTCATAGCTTTCCGCATGGCGGAGGAAGGACTGTCACAGTCGGCGGCCACCGATGCTGTGCTGCGGGACAACCTGTTCGGGCTTGAGATCGACCCGCGCTGTACGCAGATAGCAGCCTTCAATCTCGCCTTCGCGGCGTGGCGGAAGATTGGCCACCGTCGCCTGCCGCGTCTCAATCTCGCATGTTCGGGTCTTGCGATCGGAGTGACCAAGGCGGAATGGCTGAAGTTGGCCGAGAAGGCGGTAATGGCTGCCGACCCCGCAGCGAAGCGCGACCTACTTGGATTCGAGAATAACCTGCTGACAGTTGGATTGGAAGATCGCGTCAAGAATGGCCTCGATGCGCTCTATGACTTGTTCGCCAAGGCACCTTGGCTCGGTAGCTTGATTGAGCCGCGGCGTGCTGGAGCGGACATCTTCCGTGAGGGATTCGACAAGATTGAGGCGTTACTGTCTTTGTCCCTTTCCGCTGCGGATACCGACGAAACACGGGAAATGGCAGTCGCTGCGCAGGGGATGGTGAAGGCGGCCGAATTGCTCGCGGGCCAGTTCACGCTTGTCGTAACCAACGTGCCGTACCTTGGGCGTGGAAAGCAGGATAACACTCTAGCGGATTACTGTGAACAGGTTCACCCCGAGGCCAAGGCTGATTTGGCGACTTGCTTTGTTCGGCGCTGTTTGAGTTTTTGCGCTACTGGTGCTAGCACAGTACTGGTCACTCCACAGAACTGGCTGTTTCAGCATCACTACAAGAATTTCCGAATCCAATTATTGAGGAACGAACAATGGGATTTTGTTGTTCGACTCGGACCGGGAGCTTTTGAGACAATTAGCGGCGAAGTTGTAAAAGCGGCTCTTGTCGGCATCACTCGCCATAAGCCTGATTGGACCCGCATTCTAAACGGCTGGGATGTAACCGAATCAAAAGCCCCAACTGAGAAGGCTAAGGCGTTATGCGCTGAGGGTGTGCGGCTGCGACAGAAGGACCAGTTGGAGTCGCCGGACTCGCGTGTGGTATTCGAGAGCGCCGGAAGCACAGGATTTCTTGGTGACTTCGCCTCGGCTTTGTCGGGGATGTCTGCTGGCGACTCTCTGCGTTTTGATCGACTATTCTGGGAAGTATCTGAGAATAATAATACTTGGGAATTTGTACAAAGCACCGTTAACAAAAGCGAGCCTTACGGCGGTCGCAGCGATATTATTCTTTGGGAACAAGAACGGGGGGCAATCTACGAACTCGCGCAAAGCGTGAAGCACCTAAATCATGCGGCTCAGAATTGGCTCCGAGGCAAGCCGAACTGGGGAAAGAAAGGTGTCGTGGTAAGTCAGACTGGAGACTTGCCGGTTACTCTTTATCATGGCGACAGATATGACTTAAATTGCTGCGCCATAGTACCGACTGATATTTCCCACCTTGCTGCGATGTGGACTTACTGTTCATCAGACGATTTTCGAATTGCTGTACGGAACATCGATCAGGCCCTCAAGGTCACACCACAAAGTCTGCTGAAGATACCCTTCGACCTAGCGCACTGGCAGAAGATTGCCGAGCAGAGGTATCCGAATGGTTTGCCCGAACCCTTTTCGGGCGACCCAACTCAGTGGCTGTTCAACGGCAACCCAGCCGGTTCCATCCAACCGTTGCAGGTAGCGGTGACACGATTGCTAGGCTATCGTTGGCCGCGACAGACTGGCTCAAGTTTCCCCGATTGCCCGGCGCTCGCGCGAGATATTTTAGAATCACTGGGTGATGATGATGGCATTGTTTGTCTCACCGCGGTCAAGGGTGAACCCCCGGCCGAGCAGCGCCTAAACGCGATCCTGGCCGAAGCATTTGGCGCCGACTGGTCGGCCGCGAAGCTTGCAAGCCTACTCACCGACGCAGGCTACTCAGGCAAGTCGCTAGACGATTGGCTGCGTGACGGCTTCTTCTCCCAGCACTGCGAGCTGTTCAACCAGCGCCCTTTCATCTGGCAAATCTGGGATGGCCGGCGCGACGGCTTCCACGCTTTGGTCAACTATCACCGCCTTGCGACGCCGAACGGTGAAGGCAGGCGGACTCTGGAGAAGCTGATCTACTCCTATCTCGGAGATTGGATCGATCGACAACGCGCCGACCAGAAGGCCGACGTCGAAGGAGCGGATGCACGCCTCGCCCATTCCGAACATCTGAAGACTGAACTTATCAAGATCCTTGAGGGGGAGCCGCCTTACGACATTTTCGTGCGCTGGAAACCGCTCCACGAACAGCCGCTCGGTTGGGACCCAGACATCAACGATGGAGTGCGGATGAACATTCGCCCCGTTATGAGCGCCCGCCCGCTAAACGCTCGAGGTGCAAACGCCTGCGTCCTCCGAGCGGTGCCGAAGATCAAATGGGACAAGGACCGCGGCAAAGAGCAGCCCCGCGACAAGACTGATTACCCATGGTTCTGGGGCTGGGATGAGGCGACACCCGATTTCGCCGGGGGCGCGACCTTCGACGGCAACCGCTGGAACGACCTCCACTACAGCCGCGCAGTGAAGCAGGCCGCTCGCGATCGCCACCGCGCGTCGGTGGGAGGCAAGATTTGATCCTCTCGGCTCCCAAGACACTCATCGACGCTCTGCAGGAGTCCTTCACCGGTGCCTTGCGTTCGCCCGATGGCACCGCCGCACCGGTCGCGCTGCTTTGGACGGACGCAGATGGGCAGTGGCGGCCACTCATCGCAACGCTGATGAAAGCGATCCCCGAGCTCTACGCTCTCGGCCCCTTCGTGCCTGAGGCGCGGCAGGGGCCAGTCATCTGGCTCAAATGTATCATCGAGCGGAGCCTACCGGACGGCTCACCGCCCCCCGGCGTGGTGCCAATCCTCTATCTGCCCAACGTGAGCCGGCAGGACCTCCGCGCCGGAGGCGATTGCCCCACCGATCTTCAGCCCCTCATTGAGCTGCAATATCGCGGTGCGGTTTGGCACCAGCGCAACGGCAGGGACTGGACCGTCGATGCCTTCCTGACGTCCGAGGATGGTGTCGGGCTCGACATTGCCAGGGACAATCGCACGCGGGACGCCATGCTGCGGGCGTTGGCGCTGTTGGCGCCCGAACCACTCGTTGGCCTACGTGGTCGCCGGCTGGAGGCTGACGATTTCGACCGGCTGGCCATCGGTGATCCCGTTCGCGATCTGCTCGGATGGATGAGCGACAGCGAGGCATTCGAGGCGCGCTGCGATCCAAATCGCTGGGCAACTTTCAAAGACATTTGCTGGCGTGAGTTCAGTTTTGATCCTGATGAGGACGGAACTCAGGGAGCGGCCGATGCTCTGCTTCACGGCGGCGGCAAGTGGGATGAAGTCTGGCGACGCTTTTGCGATGCACCGCGCCTTTACCAGGGCGTATCGGCTGTGTTGCGTCAAGCCCGCCCACGCGACCTGCTGGGCCTTGCTGACCACTCCCGCCGGCCGGGGCTCAACGAAGAGCAGGAGGACAGGCTCCGCAAGGAACTCGAGGCTATCCTGGCCCTGCCGCACGCGCAGGCATGCGACAAGGTCGACAAACTGGACCATGAGCACAGAGAGCGCCGGGGCTGGGTTTGGGCGCAACTTGGCGAAAGCCCCTACGCGGTGGCCCTTGAGCCGCTTGGCCGGCTGGCGAAAGCGGCCAAGACCGCCCTCGGTGGCCCCACGGCGCAAGCCATGGCGGCCGACTATGCATCCCAGGGCTGGCGATGCGACCGCGCTGCAATGGAGGCGCTCTGCCGCCTGAAGCAAGGTGCGGAAAATGGCCTGGTCACGAAGGTCGTACGGGCGCTTTACGAACCATGGCTCGATCGCTCGGCGCGTCGGTTCCAAGAGCTGATGTCCGCCCCGAGTGTGGATCCGCGCAAGCTGACGGCGGCCGTCGCCGCGGAGCGAGACACATGCGTGTTGTTTGCCGACGGGCTTCGCTTCGACGTGGGGGCGGTCCTACAGGAACGCCTCGAGGCCCAGGGCTTTTGGGTGCGGATGTTGCATCGGATCGCGCCGATCCCGACCGTTACGGCGACGGCAAAGCCGGTCGCGTCTCCGGCGCACGGGGCGTGCTCCGGCAAGGCCGATGCTGAAGACTTCACCCCAATCATCACGTCGAGCAATCAGCCAGCGAATGCCTCTCGGCTGCGCGACGCGATGGCGCGTGCCGGCGTCGAGATTCTCGACCAGGATCAGTCCAGAATGGCGGTAAGCGGCGAAGGCGGTGGCTGGACCGAGACCGGTAAGCTCGACACCCTGGGACATTCGCTCGACGCTCTCCTTGTTCGACAGATTGATCCCGAGATCGACTCGCTCCTCGATCGTGTCCGTGGCTTGCTGAACGCTGGATGGAGCAGGGTCCGTGTCGTCACGGATCACGGGTGGCTCCTTCTCCCCGGCGGCCTACCGAAGGTCGAGCTGTCCCCGCACCTGGTCGCCACCAAATGGTCGCGGTGCGCCGCCGTGAGAGGCGGCTCGACGCCGAGCATCCCGACCTACCCGTGGTACTGGAACCCCGTGCTGCGCATCGCTTCGCCGCCGGGCATCGGCGCCTTCATGGCGAACACGGAATACGCTCACGGCGGCATCAGCCTTCAGGAATGCGTCATTCCCGAACTCATCGTCGAACGTGGCGAGGAGGCCGTGGCAGCCACGATCACCGAGATCAGCTGGCGCGGCATGAGGTGCAGGGTGGCGGTGAAGTCCAGCGCTCCCGGCTTACAAATTGACCTGCGGCTCAACTGGAAACAGCCGACATCCAGCATCGTCGCGGCTGCCAAGGAATTGGGAACCAACGGCGAAGCGAGCCTCGCTGTCTCGGACGACAAACACGAAGGCGCGGCGGCCTCGGTTGTCGTTTCCGACGCGTCGGGACGAGTGCTCGATTCCAAGCCGACCACCGTCGGAGAAGACGCATGAGCATTGAACTCGATCCACTCGACAAGCTGGCCGCCTCGGTCTTCGACGGATACCTCGTCCGCAAAGACCTCGTGCGAAAATACTCGCGCCAGTATCCGGTTCCGACCTACGTCGTCGAGTTCCTGCTTGGACGCTATTGTGCGAGCGTCAATGAAAGCGAGATCGCCGAAGGGCTGGAGATCGTCGAAAAGCAGCTCAAGGATCGAACCGTCCGAACGGGTGAGGAGGAACTGTTCAAAGCCCGCGCCAAGGAGACGGGATCGGTCAAGATCATCGACATCCTCCGCGCAAAGCTCGACGCGAAAAACGATTGTTATGTCGCGGAGCTGCCGAGCCTGAATTTGCGCGATGTCCGCATCGACGATCAGCTGGTGCGCGACAATGAGCGGATGTTGACTGACGGCTTCTATGCCGAGGTCACGCTCGCATACGACGGGATCATCGCTCAGGAAAAAGGCGGGCGCCCGTTCGGGGTTTCTTCGCTTCGCCCCATCCAAATGTCCAAGTCCGACGTTCTGGACATCTACGCCAAGGCCCGCCGTAGCTTTACCACGGCTGAGTGGATCGACTTTCTGCTGCGTTCGATTGGTCTTGAGCCGGCCGCTTTCAACGAGCGCGCCAAACGCGTCGTCCTGCTGCGCATGATCCCCTTCGTCGAGCGGAACTATAACCTCATTGAGCTGGGACCACGCGGAACGGGCAAAAGCCACCTGTTTCAGCAGATATCGCCTTATGCCCATCTGATCTCGGGGGGAAAGGCGACAGTCGCGAAGATGTTCGTGAACAACGCAAGTGGGCAGCGCGGTTTGGTCTGCCAGTATGATGTTGTCTGCTTCGACGAAGTTTCTGGAATTTCCTTCGACCAGAAGGATGGCGTCAACATCATGAAAGGCTACATGGCCTCGGGCCAATTTAGCCGCGGCAAGGAGAGCATTCGCGCCGAGGGCAGCGTCGTCATGGTCGGCAACCTCGACGTCGACGTCGAGCAACAGCAGAAGATCGGCCATCTACTAAGCCCGATGCCGCCCGAGATGCGCGATGATACGGCATTCATGGATCGAATTCACGCTTACGCACCCGGCTGGGATTATCCGAAGCTGAAGCCCAGCGAACACCTGACCGATCACTTCGGGCTCGTGAGCGACTTCCTCAGCGAATGCTGGACCAGACTGCGAGCTGGCAACCGGGTGTCGGTGTTGCAGGGGCGCGTCCATCTCGGCGGCGCGCTCAGCGGCCGGGACCTCGAAGCCGTCAACAAGACGGTCAGTGGGCTAACCAAGCTTCTATTTCCTGATCCGGAGATGCCGGTCCCTGACACAGACCTCGAGTGGATTGTTCGAGTCGCATTGGAGTCCCGGCGCCGCGTGAAGGAGCAACAGCGGCGCGTCTTCAAGAGCGAATTTCGCAACACCCATTTCAGCTACATTATGGCTCCGGATGGCGCCGAGCAGTTCGTCTCGACCCCCGAATTGCATAGCGATGAAGCGATCGAGAGCGATCCGCTGCCGCCGGGGCAGGTTTGGGGTGTCAGCTTGGGCGCGGGCGAAACGGGGCCGGGGCTCTATCGAATCGACGTGACATGCGGACCCGGCGGTGGGGTCAAGATTTTAAATCAGCCCACTCCGCCAGCTTTTCGCGAGAGTGTGCGTGTCGGCGAGCAAAACCTTTACACTAGGTCAAAGGAATTGGTCGGAAACCGAAACCCGCGGGAGGAGGAGTTCTCACTTCAGATGCGTCCGATGGATGCAGACAAGACTGGAACCGGGCTCGGCGTTCCGGTGCTGGTCGCATTGTGCGGCGGCCTTCTTGGACGCAACACGCGCGGTGGGACCATCGTGGTCGGCGCACTCAACCTCGGCGGCTCAATCGAGATGATTCCGAACGCCGTCCGGATTGCGGAGCTGGCGATCGACAAGCAGGCACAAACGCTACTGATGCCAGTCTCCGCCCGCCGGCAGTTGAACGATCTTCCCGACGACCTTTGGACCAAAATTAGCATCGAATTTTACAAGGACGGCGCTGACGCAGTCTTTAAGGCGCTGGTGGAGTAACACTCAGGATGCCTGCCGGCCGCGTGGCTGCGGAGATGGCTGACATCCTTGATGGTCGAGCAACACCTACACGCGCGCGTTTCTCGCGGCGACCTCGCAGAACGGTGCTTTGAACCGGCAAGCGAACCGGCAATAAACGCACCTTGAATAGCGCTACTACGCAGTCCCGAGCCGTCGCAGATTGGTCGCCAACCTATCGCGTACGGCCGTTTCAGGCTCGGTCCACATATCGGCCAAAAGTGTGATGGCTCTCTCTGCATCCCACGGAAGCGCCATACTCCCCTCCAACTGGGCGAATGGCCCATCTGTCTCAGTAAGCAGCCGATCGCGCGGCATCTTCGCGGCCAATGCCCGGCCTTTCTCACTGGCGAGCATGGCGGGACCGACGCTGAACCAGCAATTGAGATCGACCGCTCGAGCGAGTTCCCGTTGCGTCCCGGAGAACCAATGGAGGATTGGCGTGCCGGCGCCCGGATGCGCCTCTAGCGCGTCCAGCACCGACACTGCCGCCCGGCGGCTGTGAATCGTCAGGACTCGTCCCCCAACCCCCGCGCATAGCTCAAGGATTCGCGTAAATACGAAGACCTGATCCTGCCAATGGCGCTTGTACTCCGGTCCGCCATCAAGACCGATCTCGCCCACATAGCGGACGTCGGGGAGTAGCCGTTCGAGGAGGGGCAATTCGCCCTTGCGCTCGTGCGCGATCTGCGGGTGCAGACCGAGCGCCGTCCGGATACGCGGCGCCTCGTGCGCCAACGCCGCCGTGCCCGCCCACGCCGAAGGCGTCGTGGTGACAGACAATATGTAAAGCCCACGGGCCACACATTCGCGTGCAATGGCGTGCGGGTCCGGATAGAGATCGAGATGACAATGGAAGTCGATCACTTAACACCAAAGGCTTCGTGCAGCCGCCTCAGCTCAGCGAGGCCCCGCTCTACCATTGCCCTCAGCGCGGCGCGTTCGCCGATCATAGGCGAGCTGAGCGCGTTGCAAAGCCAGGCGTCGAAACCGTCGGCGGCAACGGCCGCCAAGGCCATGGCAACCGACCGTACATCATCGAATCCGCTGTGGTCGCCATCATCCTTTCCAAGCGGTTCGTAGACATAGCCCGTGGTGTCCGGCACGCCACCCCAGGCAATAAACGCGGCCCGGCGGACCTGACAGGGCACGCACCGACCGCACTGGCGATAATTGAACCGCTGGAACCGCCCGCAGCTCGTCGATCGCGCCGCCTCGACGTTGAGCAATGATTGATCCGCGCAATCCCGCAGCATCTCACCCTTGGTTTTTGTGGAGTAGGGATTTTCGATCCCAACCCGCAGACCGGCCGCGTCGAGCACGCGCTGAAGCCGGGTCAGGAACTCCGGATGCGCTGTGCGCGTGCTCAAGCTCCCCAAACGACCGCCCGTCAGCGGCGGATTGATCGCAATGAAGCCGTTTTCGCAGACGTAGAGCGGAACCGAGAGGCCGTCGTGATAGCGCCCCAGTGCAGTCGCCGCGAGCACCCCGAAAGTGACGAACACCAGCGAGCGCGCCCGCTGTGTCGACTCCTGGACACCGGGCGAGTGGGCGTTGTGGTTGAGCTGCAGATGATTGAGCCCACCACCGATACGCGCGGCAAAGTCGACCTGCTTGTCTGCGTCGCCGCGGACGGTTTGACTGATTGCGAAAGGCTGACGGCCGGCTGCGGTCAGATCGATCGCGCCGACCAGGCTGTCGAGCCCGCCCGACAGCAGCACGACGCAGTCGTCGACCGGCCGGACAGGCGCACGGGGAGGTGCCGGCAGCATGCCGCCGCCGTGGAAACGTAGCGTCCAGCGATCGGTCGTCAGGAACGCAAGCGCTTCGGCGAGCGGCGCCGCCTGACCCGCCCAGAACGCCGGATCAGCCACCGCGATTTCTATGTCGAACTCACGCGTCCATCCGTCGGGACTGTGATCCCGCAAGCCCGCAAAGTCAGCAGTGACCACGGACAGTGCGATCGACAACAAATCCCAAGCTCGCGGGGCCGGTTCAATCCGGCGGCGCAGAACTTCCGATCTTGCGGCGTCCCCGGCGCTGCCCCGATCTTCCGCCCCAGGCTGGCCGTAGAGGATAACCCGCAGAGCGTCATTCGCACCGGTCAAGGCGAATGTGTCGGGGCCGCAGATCAATTTCATTCCGCGTAGCCCTCGAACACCTCAAATGTCTCTTTGAGCGCATCATGCACGACCCGACCAATCCGGCCGGCGGTCAGCATCCGCCCAGCATCGCGCAGTTTCCGAAATGCCGCGGAGACGGTTTGCTTGACGTAGTCTCGCGCCTGCTTCAGCCGGGCGAGCGCTGCAGCCGCGTTCGGCGCCTTTTCGACGATGGTCTTACCGAGATCGAGCTCGAAACGGCGAAATACATCGATCGCCGTAAACCGCTCGATCGCAAAGCCGCGCTGCTCCGCATCCAGGTTCAGGAGGTCGGCCTCAGGATACCGCGTCAACAGCTCAGACAAGGCGTCGCGAATCGCGGCGCGCTCGGCCTCCGCATCCTGCGTTCCGTCGATCGGCCGGACGGCTTCAACGACGGCGTCCATCACCTCGTTCACCGACCGGCCGGCCAACAGCGCTGGATCGAGCAGACTGCCGGGTGCCGCCGGCTGACCGGCAGCCATACCAGCGAGCGCGCCGCCCAGCGCACCCGCTGTCGCGGCGGTACCGCCGAAACGTTGCGTCGCCGTTGGTGATCCGCCGTATCCGGACCGCACATAATGGCCCAGGCCGCGGCGCAGGTCATGCGCATCGCCGGTGCGGGCAAACTCGCCGAGGCTACGCCGCGCACCGACGAAACGAGCTGCCGGTGCAACCGGCACCGGACGCGGCGGGACAGCCGGCGCGGTGGGCGCTTCACCACTCTCTTCTCCAGGCGGGGCGTCATCATCGCCCGGCGGAGGCGCTCCGGCGGGCGGATCGGCGGCGGGCGGGTCCGGAGTCCAGGACGGCACCATCGGCACGCCGGAGCCGGGGCCTCCGCTAGACTGCGATGTTCCCATTCTCTCTCTGCCTCTTGATGGCCGCTTTGACTGGCCGGGAGACCTGCCGCTGGTCCCACACGTCGAACACGCCCTTCGACCAGATCTGGTCACCGATCTTCGGGACGATGTTGGGCTGAATCTGCGCCGCTGGGCGCTCACCAAGGAACGCCGCCAACCGCGCACCCTGGGGTGGGTCGGCCCCGGCGAGAACCAGACACCCCTCAAGGATCGGTGGGACTCCCCATTCCTGCTCCTGCCGCGCCCGGTCGAGCAGTCTGTCCATCATCACCGTCGTCTCAGCCCGCGGTACACGCTGCAAACGGGGTTTCAGGGCAGCCGCCATTTCCGGGTGCTGCAAGAGCGCTGTAAGCAGTTCTGCCGCCTCGGAAGAGAGTCGGTCCTCCGGCGTGATGAGGGGCGCGTGCTCGCGGCTGACATAGAGCGCACCACGTAGGTCCGAGTCGGCCAGAGCCGGCGGCAGCGTCAGCCATTCCTTCACAAAGGGCTCGTCCCAAGGCGCCTGCATCGTCAAGTCATGCCCCGCGTTTGCACGCTCCTCCCATTCGGCGAGGAACCCGGGCTTGCCGTTATCACTGGCGCTCACCTTCGCGATCATCTCCGCATAGGCTTTCGGATTGCCCAACCGCTCGAACAGCAGCAGCTTGGCCAGCACGGCTTCGTCCACCCCCACGCCCTGCGCGTTCGAGATAGTCATACGGATGGAGAGCGCATTCAGGAAGCGCTTGATCAGCCGCGGATTTCCCGCAATTCCGGACGCCGTCGTCATCAACGGGGCGAGCCGGTCCGCCGTGTCGAACTTCCCGACAAGCTCGGCGGGAAGCGGGTCATGCAAGGACTGGACGAACGCCCGGTCCACCCGCTTGCCCTGCCAGGTCTGGCGAAGCTGTGCGCAGACCCCCGCCCGGATCTTCTCCTGCGTATCCGTGTCAAGATCGCTGTTCTCAACGAACAAGAGCATCATGTAGGCGCGGACCTCCTGCGTCCCGAGAGGCGGAACGCGGATCGGGACCTGGATCAGCTTGTCGAAATAGTTGGTGACGAGGAGATCGTCCGGCACACCCTCGAAATGCCGTCGCACTGCATGCTTGATCATCTCGTTGTCCGCGGCGATCACGAAGGCGGTGTTCTTCAGGAACAAGAACAACCGAATCGCCTCCAACGTGGAAATCGTGGTCTCCGGCAGGCACCGGTCGAGATCGTCGATCATCACGACCAGTGTCACGCCCAACTCGTCCAGCGTCTCCTCGAAGATCGTCCGGAGCGCCTGGATCTCCTTAGGTGGCGAGGTCTCCTCCCGCGGCCTGAGAAGCCCACCCGCAGCCTCCGCGACCTCGCCGGCTTTGCCTTTCGCCTCATCCAGCAGCTTGCCGTCGACGCCGCTGGCGAGCGCCCGCTGTCCAAGACCCCAGATCTCGCCGATCAGCCCCGTGGGCGGCAGGCCGAACGACATTGCCACGGCCGACCCGGCCACCAGCTTCGCCGCGCGCAGCCAATTCACCCGTTTCAACAGCGCTTTGGCCTTGTCGAGGCCCTTGTCGCGCGCCCTGGCCTCCGCCTCCAGCTTGGTGGCGATAACATCCATCAGCGCCGCTCGCGCATCATCGTAGCCCTGATAGAGCCACGCGTTGAATTCGACAAAGATGAATTCCCGCTCGCCTTCCTTGCGGGGGCGCTTCGCCAAGGACACCTGCGTCAACTTGATCATTGACGATTTGCCGATGCCCCAGGCCCCGGACACACCGATAGAGATCGGGCGGCCGCGCGCCTGGACGATAATCTCCGCAACCGTGTCCGCCACGCCGGAGAAGTTCAGGAAGTCTCGCTCGGTCTCGTTGTCAGGCCACATGCTGAATCGATTCAGATGATGTCGCGAAAGGACGCGAAGGCCATGCGGAAGCGCTTGGTTTCCAGCACGAGTTTGATCGCGTCAGCTTGGTCGATCGTGAGCTGGTTTGCCCGAATAGCCAACACGATCAGTCCGGCTGTCGTCAGAATCCGCCCTTGTCCGAGACGGGCGAGCGCCTCGCGGCGGAACACTCTCTTTTCATCTGACGCGACGTACCAACGCCGGGTCTCGGCTAACGCCAGGCAGGCGGCCTCGCCGCGTCCCATGATTCGCGCGAGATCGGCGAAAATCGACAGCCCTTCGATCGTGTTCACCGCCTCGCGGTGCAGCCAAGCCACGTCGATCGCGTGCCTCAGCGCGGCTACTTGCTCAGGTCTAGTGATTTCCGCCTCGACCTGATCGACGATGACGAATTCATAGCCGTCCAAACCCCCCAGCAGTTCCAATGCCTGTGCATGGATAAGATTGATCAGGATATTGGCGTCGGTGACGACGATCCGAATTGGCACGAGCGGACTCCATCAACCGGCCGGCAGCAGCAAATCCGCGGGTCCATGCGGGTCGTCGGCAGTGAAGTCGTCAAGGAGCCTTTCAGCCTCGGCCGCATCGAGGACGGTCGCGGCCAGCTCGGCAAATTTCGAGCGGGTGATGGCCTCGCGGCGATAGGCCTCCAACGCCAAGCTGAGAAAGCGATGGCGAAAGAGCTGGCGTGCTGCCTGATGATCCGGCTCCGGAAGGTCAAGCAGGCGGGCGAGTTCGCGGCCCTTTCCAGCCTGATCCTGCGCCGCCAGGGTTTGAAAATCGCGTTCGCCGATGATCTTGAGATTGCGCAAGCGATAGAGCGCAACGCTGCGGCTGACGCCAAACTGATGGGCTAGCAATACGACGTCGTGGAGCTGGACGTCGAGTGCGGCGGCATTGCCCCGAGCTTCGATCGAGATGGCGCCCGTCTCGGTTGGCGCCTCCGCGAAAAGACGACTGTCGCTGCCTTTGCCAAGCGTGGCGAGAAACTGGCGGACGCCGGTCTCGGGCATGAGCAGATTGGCCGCGAAGGAGTTGGCACGGACCTCGGCAAGATCGTTATGGTGGCTGTCACGACTGATCATCCCCTGCGCATCACGATCGAGCAGAACATGGGCATATTCGTGGGCGAAGGAGAAATTTCGCCGCAGGATATGCTCGCGCTCGTTAACGGCGACGAAGGGGCCGACATCACGATCGATCAGCGTCAGGCCGGAGACATCTTCCGGCAGGCCGACCAGCGCCGTGCGCACGCCCTGCGCTTCGAGGATCTCGATGATGTTGGGGACAGGGGCATCGCCGATGCCGAGACGCCGGCGTTCGTGATCGGCGACGCCGGCACCCTGCCTAATTGCGTCCCATTTCGACCTCGGTGCAGACAGGCTGTAGCGAACGGCCGCCGTGGTGTCGCGATCGAGCCCGACCAACCGCTCCAGGTTGGTCAACTCGCGGCCCAAATTCATGCAATTGCGGAGAGTGTCGGCCGTTTCGGCATGGCTCGCGAGAGCCGCGTCGGCCCGAAACAGCGCCACCAGGGCATCCTCGTCGCGGAACTGGTCCGAGAGAAGCTCACGGATATCGCGCCCGTAGAGATGAGCGAGGCGGTCAAGCTCCAGGCTGCTCACCGCGCGGTTACCCAGCTCCATCTGAGCGACGGCGGAGCGCGACAAATCCAGACGCGCGGCGACATCATCCTGGGTCAACCCGATGGCTTCGCGGGCGGTCTTCAGGCGCCGTCCGAGTTCCTGCTGGGTGATCGGCATGACCAGGCCTCCTCATGGGTCGTGACTGGCGAGGAGATCTCCCCCCGGCCAGTCTCCGACGTATTTCGTTGATAATATATCGAACGCTCTTTGTCAATTCCAGTTCTACGGCGGTCGAATTTCGAACATTCCCCCTTGAACGCCGGCGCTTCGCATCCCATCTCGGTGTCGTCGTCCGAAATCGGCCGATGCCGGGTCGCGCAACCTCGGCTGGAGAGTCGCTTAGAGGCCAAGAACGTGGCGAACCTGTTCGATGAGGACCCCGATCTCGCGTACGCTTCCGCTTGGCGGGGTGAGCGCTGGCTAACCGCCGCGTCCCACCGCAGCGTGCACGCGATGCCCCGTCACAACCAACTGATGGACGCCAGCACGGTCCGGCATTTCGCCGGATCCGCGAGCGACTCGATCAAGCCGTGACGCTCGATAGCAAGATATCGCACGCCGACATCGTGGCGTTCGCCGACGACCGCGTAAACCTCCGGCGCGAGGACGTGAAAGCGCACCGTGAACAGGTTGGTCGGCTGCGCGCCAAACTCGAAACCTATATCGCTGCTCATCCGAGCTTCGATCTCGTGAAGATGTTGCAATCCGGCAGCGTCGCCAAAGGCACCGCGCTCAAGACCATCAATGACATGGATGTCGCAGTCTACGTAAAGGCGGGCAAGGCACCTGACTCCGAGACGAAACTGATTGACTGGCTCGCCGAGCGACTCCGTGAGGCCTATGGCGACCTAATGGCTGCCGATCAGTTTGTCCCGCAGCATCATTGCGTGCAGGTGCAGTTCCGCGGCAGCGGTCTCGATGTCGACGTCGTTCCGGTCCTCTACGAAGGCGCTGCCGACGACCGGGGCTATCTGATCACCAAGGATACCGGCGACCGTGTACTGACCAGTATTCCCTTGCATCTGGCCTTCACGCGAAAGCGCAAGACCGCACACCAGACGCACTATAGGCAGATGGTCAGGCTGGTGAAGTGGTGGAAGCGCGTTCAAGTTGCGGAACGAGACGGCTTCAAGTTCAAATCGTTCATGACCGAGCTGTTGCTCGCACATCTTTTCGACAACGGCTTCGATGGGAACGACTACGCGGAGGCGCTTTTCGAGTTCTTTGCATACGTTCGACGCACAGGCCTGAAAGAGCGGATCATCTTTACAGACCATTACCCGGCAAGCAACGTGAAGACCGGCACCGCAGCCATTCAGGTCTACGATCCCGTCAATCCCGATAACAACGTGGCGAGCGAGTACACCGAGGCTGATCGCCGAATTATCGTCGAAGCTGCCGAGGATGCGGCCGATGCGATCGCGTTCGCTCGCCGGGCAACGACCAAGGGTGACGCTGTCGCTCAATGGCAAACAATTCTTGGTTCCACTTTCCGGGCAGTGTCATGAGCGCGACTCTTACCCAGACCCGCACCTTCACGATTAGCCATGCACGATATGTTGCCTCGAAGATTGCTGCCGATCTCGATCTGCTGCGTGCGTATCATGGCAGGCCACCCGAGCCGCATGTCACCGACTTGGCCGAAGAAGCCGCGCTGTTGCTCGCGGCGCGATATTTAAAATCCGTGGAATACGGTTTCCGGCGCAACGGCGTGACGGTGCTTGCGCTCAAATATGTGGCGTGGTCAGACGGGACATTGACGAGCGATGACCGCCCGGGACGCGTCCATGCCGAAGCCAACCTCGTTGGCGCGACGTGGTACTCCTTCCTTGAATACAACGAATCCTTTCTGAAGCTGCCCCAGGCCGACCGCGATCGGTTCGAATCGACTTTACCGATCCAACGCCTCGGTGCGCCGGCGCCACAGGCCGGGACCGACGGCTATTGGGAGCAGACGCGTACTTATTCCTCTAATGGGGAGGGCGTGTTGCGGCACGTGTTTCGGCCAAGATGAACGATGCTACTCCCGAAATTTTTGAGCCTAGTCAGGAATTTCCTGATCCGGACGCGCAGCGTCGTCTAGCCGGTCTAATCGGCATCGAGTCGCATCGGGAGCGCCTCGAGAAAGGTTTGCGCCTCATCCTTGATCCGCAAGCCATCGAAGCTTGGAGCGAACGACATCACCAAAGGCGGCTCGCTGCCATCGATCATTTTCGGAACCGGCCACCGCTATTCATTCTCGCCGGCGATGTCGGAGTCGGAAAGACGGCGCTGGCCGAAACCATCGGTGATGCCGTTGCCCGCGCCGAGAAGATCGGCGTTACGCTGTTCCGGCTCAGCCTCGCGTCACGCGGTACGGGTCTTCAAGGTCAGACGACGACCCTACTCGGCAGCGCGTTTACTCAGGTTGGCGATCAGGCCGCGAGGGCGAAAAGCAGGCAGGGAAAGGCGCGCGCCGGCTGCATCCTGCTCATTGACGAAGCTGATGCACTGGCACAGTCGCGCGAAGCGACGCAGATGCACCATGAAGACCGCGCCGGAGTCAACGCGTTGATCCGCGGCATCAATGATTTCGCCGTTCGCCAGCTACCGGCGGCCGTGATCATGTGTACGAACCGACTCACCGCAATTGATCCCGCCGTGCGCCGAAGAGCGGCTGACATTATTTTGTTCGAACGGCCGACGGAACAGCACCGCCGACACATTCTCGACGCCGCCCTCATCGATGCCGGCTTCAGCGCGGCGCAGATCGCGAAGCTCGTCGCAGTCACCGGCGAAGGGAAGAATCGGCTCGGATTTACTTTTTCCGATCTAACACAACGCCTCGTGCCGAACCTCATTCTCGATGCTTATCCCAATCAGCCCTTGCGCTTTGAGCGTGCGCTCGAAATCGCTGTAGAGCTTGCGCCGACTCCGGCCTTCCGAGATGAGGCGCCAACTTGACGGACCCAACTGGCCTCTGCTTTCTCAGCTATCGTCGGGCAAGAGCCGCCGAAGCCGGTCTGCTGATTGCCGTATTGCGCGATCGCGGTATCCCGACTTGGCAAGACATTGCCGATTTGGCCACAACCCCGACAGAAGAAGCGTTGCGTCGGGTGCTCGCCGATCCTGGAACGGCGAGTGCGATCATGTTCGCGACGCCGGAGGTGGAGCATTCGCCGGTCATTCGTGACATCGAGGCGCCGGCGATCGTCGCCCGCCATCTGCGAGGCGATGGATTCTTCGCAGTGCCCGTGGCGGCAGGCGGCCTTGACTATGCCGATATGCCCCGTGTCCTCGGCCCGCATCTTGGGCTTACCCATCTGCCAGGTTGGAATATTCTTCGCATCGCCGCGGATCCAGCGGACGAGGCGACGGCGGCATCAATCGCCGATTTAGGGAACCTCTGAACAGCGCAATTTTTGCCGCTGCATCTGTCGGGCGAACGGCGTTTGGTGGCCTGGCGCCTGAAATTCACGGTGATTTTCGGCTT
>JAJYTL010000309.1 GCA_021793055.1 Pseudomonadota bacterium | reverse complement strand
AGGCCGGTCCGATCGAGCCGATCGAGACGGCGAGCGCCGCGCCGATGATGCTGATGACCTTGATGTCCATGGGACCTCCCTTAGCCGCGTTCGCCGCCGATCGCGGCACCGATAAAGACGGTCGCGAGGACCGTGAAGATGTAGGCCTGCACGAGCCCGATCAGGATTTCGAGGGCCATCAAAGGAACGGGCACGAAAAGCCCAGCCAGCGCGACGACGAGCCCGATGACGAACTCGCCGCTCATCACATTGCCGAACAGGCGCACCATGAGCGAAAACGTGCGGGTTACCTCGGAGACGACGTTGAGCGGCAACATGATCAATTTCGGCTTGGCGAAGCCGGCGAGATAGCCGAAGAGGCCCTGACTGCGGATGCCGAAGTAATGCACCGAGAAGAAGACGATGAGCGCGAGCGCCGCCGGCGTTTCGATCTTGGAGGTGGGTGCCTCGACGCCAGGGACAAGACCGGAGAGATTGGCCGCCACGAGAAAGAGGAATAACGTCCCGATCAAGGGGAGGAACGGGCGCGGGTCGAGGCCGAGCACCGCCGCGATCTGTTCGATGATCCCGGTGACGAGAAGTTCGATCACGGTCTGGCCGCGGTCGCCGTGGCGCGTGAATTGCCGGGTCAGAATCCAGGCGCCAAAAGTCATTGCCGCCATGATGGCCCAAGTCGTCACCACCGGCCGGGTGATGCCGACAGGGCCGATATGGAAGAGGATGGCGCTGGCGAGCGGGGAGGGCTGCGTCATGACGACCTCCGTTCCGGACGGAGTGCGATTTCGCGCGCGACGAGGAAACCGGCAAAAAATGCGAGCAGCGGCCAGGCGCCGAGCCGAGCCGCGACGAAAAAGAGCGCGACCGCGGCTCCAAGTCGGCCCACGGCATAGGCGATCGAGAGGCGTTTCCCTTCTCCGGCGGCGAGAAGGCGTGCGCTACGGCGCAGCAGTCGGAAATAGGCAAGCCCGAACGCGACGCCGGCCGGCACGGCCACAAGACCAGCGATGAACTCAGAAGAAGGCGTGATCGTAGTCATTCGCGATACATCCTCTTCCAAGCGAGCGTGCAGCCGAGGGCGAGGCCGAGCACCAGAAGACCGAGGGTCCAGAAAATGCCGGTCTCGAAGCGGTGGTCGAGCCAGCGCCCGAGGAAAATCCCGGCCAGCGTCGGCGTCACGATGATCCAACCGAGAGCGCCGATCATGGAGAGGTTCTGGCCGAGCGAGCGTTCACCCTCGCGCTGCCAAAGCGCGCGCCGTTCCCTGCGGCGGCGCACCGCCTCGTCCAATCCTTCGGGGTGCTCGGGTCCTTCGGTCATCGCCCGATCTCCGCGAAGGGAGGCGTCTGTGGTGGGCCAGGCTGGGGCCGTAAGCGCTCCGGCCTGAGAAAGCGGTAGATCTGGCGGAGCGCAGCGAGGTACAAGCGCTCGGCGTCAGTGCGGGCGCTTTGCTCCTCGGCAAGTGTACGGCGGAATCCGGCCAGGACTTCGTCCTCGAGTTGGTGCAAATCGTCGCCCGGCACCGCCTCGGCCGTGGCGACAGTGACCCGCTCGCCGCGCTCAACCTCCAGCATGCCACCCCGCACCGCGACGTGATGCTCGCCACCTGATGCGTCCCGCCAGGTCAATACCGAGATCGCCAGCGCCGTCAGGAAATCCGCGTGCCCGGGCAGGATACCGAAGGCGCCGCTGTCGTCTTCGGCGCGAAGATGGGCGACGTCGCCTACATCGATCACGACGGCCAGCGGAGTTGTGACCGAGAGCCTCACGGCCCGGCCCTCCGAAGCGCTTTATCCTTGATCCGCGCCTCGTCGAGATCGCCGACCATATAGAGGGAGCTTTCCGCCCACTCGTCAGTCTCGCCCTCGAGGATGGCGCGGCAACCGGCGAGAGTCTGCTCCAGCGCCACCTCTCGGCCGGGCTTGCCGGTAAACGCAACCGTTACCAGGAACGGCTGCGTCAAGAAGCGCATCAGGCGCCGCGCGCGCTTGACCGCGACGCGGTCCGACAAACCCAGTTCCTCGATGCCGAGAAGCGCGATGATCTCCTGCAGTTCGCGGTAATGGGCAATGGTCTTTCGCACCTCCTGCGCCATCCGATAATGCGCCTCGCCGACGAGGCGCGGATCGAGAAGGCTGGAGGTCGAGGCAAGCGGCTCGACCGCCGGATACATACCTTCGCTCGCCATGTCGCGCGACAACACGATCGAGGAATCGAGATGGCTGAAGACTTCCGCCACGGCAGGGTCGGTGAAGTCATCGGCCGGCACGTAAACCGCCTGGATCGAGGTGATAGCGGCGCCGGCGACAGAGGCAATGCGTTCCTCGAACTCGGCGATTTCCGACGCCAAAGTGGGTTGATAGCCAAGGCGGGAAGGCAAGCGCCCGAGAAGACCCGAAACTTCCGCCCCTGCTTGCACCAGGCGATAGACATTGTCGACCAGGAGCAGCACGTTTTCGCGCGCCTCATCGCGAAAGTACTCCGCGATGCTGAGCGCCGTCAGGCCGGTGCGCCAACGGGCGCCCGGAGGTTCGTTCATCTGCCCAAAAACCAGCGCCGTCCGTTTCAGGACATCGGAGCGGCCGAGTTCCAGCAGGAGTTCGTGGCCCTCCCGAGATCGCTCCCCGATGCCGGCGAAAACTGAAATACCGGCGTGCTGTTCCACCGTGGTGCGGATCAATTCCATGATCAGAACGGTCTTACCGACCCCGGCACCGCCGAACATGGCGGCCTTGCCGCCTTTGACCAACGGTGCGAGAAGATCAATCACCTTGATGCCGGTATGGAATATCTCGCTGGCGCCGCCGAGACGGGCGATGCCCGGCGCCGACGCATGGAAAGGCCGCCGCTTGATGTCCGGGGGCAGGGGCTCGCCGCGGTCGACGGGCTCGCCGATGGCGTTTAGCAGCCGGCCGAGAACCGTCGGTCCGACCGGCACACGCAGCGGCGAGCCGGTGGCGCGGCCCACAGTGCCACGCCGCAGACCGGCGGTGTTTTCGAGCGCGACGGTACGGACCGTCACCGCGTCGAGATGCTGTTCGACTTCCGCGACAAGAGGCCGGCCGCGATCCCATTCGAGCGCGACGACCTCGCTGATGCGGGGAAGCGCGCCGGATGGAAAGCGCACGTCGACGACCGAGCCATGGACCGCGACGACACGGCCAGCGGTTGCGCCTGATCGCGTGCTTTGCGCAAGCACCGCCATCGTCGCCCCTCATGCGTATGACTGGCCGGCACCGGCCACCGTCGACGCGGCCCGGCACAACACGAGGAGGGTACGCGGAGGGAATTCCAGCGCCTTGATCTGGCTCAAGGTCAGCCGGCGCGGCTTTCGGCCTTATGCCTCAGTCTCGATTCCGCACACTGCGAGCCCGCCGAGGAGTCGAACGACAGCCTTCGTTGGGCAGAACCGGGCGGCGATCCCAATCCGAACTGGCTGGGATCGACGCTCCCTCTTGGTTTCGCTGGCTGCCGTCAGCGGTGGATCCCGGCCATCTGCTCGAGGACCGCGCAGACCGCCGCCGTATCCTTGCCGCCGAGACCCTGACTGATGGCCGCGTTGTAAAGCGGCACGGTGGCAAAAAACAGCGGCACCGCCACGCCGAGGCTGCTCGCGTAATTGGCGATGATCCCCATGTCCTTCTGCCAGATGTCGTTCTTCATGGTAGGCGGATCGTAGTTGTTGGCCGCCATCAGCGGCGCGCGGAGTTCGAAGACGCGGGAATTGCCGCCGCCGCTCGACACCACCTTTACGATCGCCTCCGGATCGAGCCCGGCCTTCATGCCGAGAACCATAGCTTCCGCCGCCGCCACGTTATGGATCGCGACCAGAAGATTCGCGACCACCTTCATCTTCATGCCGTTGCCGAAAGCGCCGACGTAGTGCGACACGCGGGAGAATCCGGCGAGGACGGGTTTGACGGTCTCATAAGCTGCCTCGTCGCCCGAGGCGAGCACCGCGAGATCGGCGTTCACCGCCTGGGCGCCGGTGCCGCTCACCGGACAATCGAGCAGGATAATCCCGGCCTTAGCAAGGACGCCGTGATTGCGCTCCTTCACGTCCGTCGGGAGCGTGCTGAGCTCG
>JAJYTL010000308.1 GCA_021793055.1 Pseudomonadota bacterium | reverse complement strand
GCGCGATTATCCCTGGCCATACGGCGCCGCTCGCTGCCGTGAAGGATCAATTGCGCAAAGACATCCTGGCCGATCGCGCCGGGAATGTTCTCTACCATCTTTCCAACAAGTTGCAGGACGTCCTCGCCGGCGGCGCCACCCTCGCCGAAGCGGCAACGAAATTCGGCTTGAAGGCGGTGCATGTCTCGGCGATCGACAGCGAGGGCGACGATCCGGCCGGCAAGCCGGTAACCGGTCTGCCGTCGATGAAGAACTTCCTCAAGACGGTGTTCAACGCGCCGATCGGCGGCCAGCCGCAGATTCTCGACACCGGCGACAACGGCTATGTCGCGCTCGCGGTCGAAGGCGCGATTCCGCCGAAGCTGCGCCCGCTTGCCGGCATTCGGGCCGAGGTCGTCGCCGATTGGAAGAAGGACGCCCAGGCCAAGGAGGCGAAAGCCGAAGCCGACAAGATCGCGGCGTCCGTGAACAAGGGCGCCAAACTGAGCGACTTCGCGCGGCTCGGGGGCGGCAAGCTGGTGCAAATCGGTCCGGTTGCCCGCAATGGCAAAGGCCAGGGCGGCGACCGGGCAACGCCGCAGCTTCTCGCCGCCATTTTCGCCGCCAAGCCCGGTACCGCGGTCACCGGCCCCGGCATCAAATCCGACCAAACGGTCGTCGCCGTGGTCACCCGCATCATCACGCCAAGCCCGGCGATGGCGCCCGCCGAGCGCGACAAGCTCGCCAAGAGCATCGCCACCGATATGGAGAACGATCTGTTGGGCCAGTACCGCGAGGCGCTCGGCCGCCGCTTCGGCATTTCCGTCAATCAGGCCAACCTTCAGTCGGCGCTCTGAGCATGGCCAGCTTTCCGGAGTTCTCGACCTTTGAGGCCGGTTATGCCGCCGGCGAAGCGCAGGTGGTATGGACGACCCTGGTCTCGGACCTCGAGACCCCGGTCTCCGCGATGTACAAGCTCGCGGATGGGCGGCCGAACAGCTTCCTGCTCGAATCCGTCTCGGGCGGCGCGACCCGCGGCCGCTATTCGATCCTCGGCCTGAAACCGGACGTGATCTGGCGCTGCCACGGCCGCAAGGCGGAGATCAACCGCCGCGCGCTCGTCGACCGCACCGCCTTCGTCGCCTGCCCCGCCGATCCCTTGACCGCGCTGCGCGCGCTTTTGCGAGAAAGCCGCATCGACCTGCCGGACAGCCTGCCGCCGATGGCGGCGGCGCTGGTCGGCTATCTCGGCTACGACATGGTGCGCCTCATCGAGCGCATCCCGGATAGCAACCCCGATACCCTCGGCATTCCCGACGGGCTCCTGATCCGCCCAACGGTGATGGCGATCTTCGATACCGTGCTCGACGTGGTGACGGTGGTGACGCCGGTGTGGCCTGACCCCGACATGCGGGCCCGCGCCGCCTATGCCCGCGCCGAGGAGCGCTTGGCGGATATCATCGCCGATCTCGACCGGCCGCATTCGCTCCGCCGCGAGCAAAGCGAGCCCGGGCAGCCCCTGCCCGAGCCCGATTCCAACACCAGCCGCGCCGAGTACCACGACATCGTCCGCCGCGCGAAAGACTACATCGTCGCCGGCGACATCTATCAGGTGGTGCCCTCGCAGCGTTTCGAACTGCCCTTTTCGCTGCCGCCCTTCGCCTTCTATCGCGCGCTGCGGCGCACCAATCCCTCGCCGTTCCTGTTCTTCTTCGATTTCGGCGACTTCGCGGTGGTCGGCTCGAGCCCCGAGATCCTGGTGCGGCTGCGCGATGGCGAGGTCGTCATCCGACCGATCGCGGGCACCCGCAAACGCGGCGCGACGCCGGCCGAGGACGAAACCTTGGCGGCCGAGCTTCTCGCCGATCCCAAGGAATTGGCGGAGCATCTCATGCTGCTCGACCTCGGCCGCAACGACGTCGGCCGGGTGGCGAAGATCGGCACCGTTCGGGTCACCGAGCAGATGACGATCGAGCGCTACAGTCACGTCATGCACATCGTCTCCAATGTCGAGGGTGAGATCGACGGCCAATACGACGCCCTCGATGCCTTTTTCGCCGGCTTCCCCGCCGGTACCGTCTCGGGCGCGCCAAAAGTCCGCGCCATGGAGATCATCGACGAACTGGAAAAGACCCGGCGCGGGCTGTTTTACGGCGGCGTCGGCTACTTCTCCGCCAACGGCGCGATGGATAGCTGCATCGCGCTTCGCACCGGCGTGATCAAGGACCGCAAGCTCTATATCCAGGCCGGCGGCGGCGTGGTCGCCGACAGCGATCCCGAATCCGAATATCAGGAGACCGTCAACAAGGCGCGCGCCCTAGTCCGCGCCGCCCAGGAAGCGGTCCGTTTTGCCTCGACCCCCGGCCGCAACGTCTGACGCCGCCCGCGGGCGCTGCGTCACTCGGCGCCGAGTTTAGCTTTATCCTGCGCGGTGGCGCGCGCCGGCTGCGGCAGCAGCGCGGTCAGCGGCACCAGCACCACGCCGTCCTTCTCGACCGTCGGCAGCCACGCCTTGAACGCCGCGAGCGTGCCCGGGCGCGGATGGCCGATCGCGATAACCCGGCCGTAGCGTTTGGCATAGGCCACGGTCATGGCGAGTTGCGCCAGGACCTTTTCCTTGGTCGGCACGTCATCGAGGAAGATGTCGCGCCTGACCGCCGGCACCCCGTAGGCCCTCGCCACGCGGTAGCCGACGCTGCTCGCGATGGTTTCCGAATCCATGTACATCAGCCGCCGCGCCTTAAGCGCCTGCATCACCACCCGCATGTCGGCGGCATTGCTGGTGAAGCGGCTGCCCATGTGATTGTTGATCCCAACATAGCCGCTGAACCGCCCGAGATCCCAATCCAGCCGGCGCAGGATTTCCGCCGCCGTCTGGTCGACCTTCAGCACCATCGGCCCGGGATCGAGACGAGAATTGTCCGGCTGCATCGGCACATGCACGAGGATCTCGTGGCCGAGCCGGCGCGCCTCGTCGACCTGGGCGCGAATGTGCGGCCCGTAGGGCAGGAAGGCGAAGGTCACGGCCGGCGGCAAAATCTTCATGGCGATCGCCGTGTCGCCGACGTCGACGCCCATGTCGTCGATATCGATTGCGATCATCGGCCGCCCGTGGGTCGGCGGCACGGCGGTCGCGTAGCGGCGCCACGGCGGCGCGCCGGGCGCCGGCCGGCCTGCGGCGGCGTGGGCAGGTTCTGACGGCGGCGTCGCTGCGGCTGGGCCCGGCGGCGCGGCGGTTTGCGATGACGACCCTGCCGGTCCGGATATCGGCGCCGGTGCCGCCGTAGCTTGCGCTGGCGGCGGAACAACGGCCAGAGCCTTGGCCACGGCCTTGGCCGGAGTGCTGGCCGTTGCCGCCGGCCGCGTGATGGCGACCGACATGCCGGCGTGGCGGCGCGCTTCCGGTTGGCTCCGATGGCCGGAATGCGGCAGGACCAGTCCGATCCCCATCCCGAGCAATAGCCCCGCCGCGATCCCAACTACGGCGCCGGCCGGTGTCTTGAGCCGCGCGCGAACCGCCTTAAGCCGGCGATTCCCGGCATAGCTCCACACCGTCTTGAAGCGGCGGCGCAGCCAGACGACAATCTTCCGATTTTTCACCGCCAAGGGCTAGGCCAACATGAAAGGCGATCCGCTCGGCGCGGCACGGAGCCGAATTTCCGCGCTCACCGGGTTTCGGCCCAACCGTTGTTCAGCACAATCCGATCGCGCTCCACCACGCGACAACGGAAGGCGGCTTGCTTGCCGTCTTCGCGCCAAATCTCGGTGCGCAGCGTCTCACCCGGAAAGACCGGCGCGGTGAATCGGCAATCCATGCGCCGAAGACGCGTCGGATCGTAATCGCAAAGCAGCTTCAGCAACGCGTGCCCGGCGACGCCATAGGTGCAAAGCCCGTGCAGGATCGGCCGCGGAAAACCGGCGGCGGCCGCAATCTTGGGATCCGCGTGAAGCGGGTTGTAGTCACCGCTCAGGCGATAGATCAGCGCCGCCTGCGGCAAGGTTGGCAGATCGAGGCTGATATCCGGCGCGCGGTTCGGGATCGCGTGCGGCGTCGGCTGCGGCCCGCTCGGCCCGCCGAAACCGCCGTCGCCGCGAAGCACCGCG
>JAJYTL010000307.1 GCA_021793055.1 Pseudomonadota bacterium | reverse complement strand
GCGGGATTCGCTTTTCACACAAGGCCTCGGCTCGAACCTGCCGCTATTCTACGCGGTTCTCGCGACGTTCGTCCTGCAGATGCTGACGATCTACGTGCCGGCGCTGAATCCGATCTTCAACACGGCGCCGCTGACCGGCGTGGAGCTCGGCGCCTGCCTCGCCCTCTCGGCCGTGGTTTTCGTCCTGGTCGAGATCGAGAAGGCCTTGATCCGCCGCGCCCGGCTCTACGCGCCGCGGCGGGCGGCGGGCGCCGCCTGAGCCCGGGCCGCCCGGCGGCAGCGAGATGTTGCGATCAATCCGATACCATGAACTGCCGGTTGGCGTCGGCTTCGAGGCGATGCAGCTCGCGTTCGATCTCTTCCCGCGTCACGACGCAGGCCCGAGCGGCGAAATCACGCTCCAGCTTCTGGATCAACGCCTCCGATCCCGGCGCTTGATAATCGGCCTCGACGATACTCCGCGCGTAGGCCTGAAGAGCCGCATCCGACAGGCCCAGTTTGCGGCCCGCCCAGAGGCCGAGATAGAAATCGCGGCGCGTCAGAACGCAATCCTCGATCGCCTCGTCGATGGTTACCGCGGACGCGGCCGCAGACGCCTTCTTGGGACTCATGCCAGCTTCCTTTCCGTCGTCTTCCCCATTCCTCGGCACACAGGACCGGTCCCACCGATCTGGCGACCGTGCCGCGGATATTCAGTGGCCGCTGGAGGGATGCCGGCCTTGATTCGAATCAAGGTCTCGGAAAGTTTCTCCCTCCTTATTTTCGGCCGATCGCGGGAAACCTCTTTTCCCCGGGTTTCGTCTCGCGCTCGCGCGGCGAATAAATAATTGTCGCGCCTCTGCCGGCCAGCGCAATAAATTTCTTCTCCGCTTCGGCACGGCCGGCGCCCGCGCCCGGCTCACGTCCGCCCTGGAACTAATCCTCGCGCGCAGCCAACCGCCGCGAGCGCCGCCGTTCCACCCATTCGAAAACCCGCCCGCTGCCGCGCCGAAGCGGCGGAACGTCCTCCGCCAAGAGCAGGAGCCCGAGCGGCAGCATCCAGAACCCGAGAAGCGGGAGCATTCCGAACAGGCCGCCGACGGTCAACAGCAGACCGGCCGGAATCCGCGCCCATCGCGACGACGGCTTGCGCAGCCAGCGCACCGGCCGGCGCATGCGCCGCGGCAAGCGGTCAATCAGGCGCCCGACGCCGGGTCCGTGGCGGCTCTCGATATCTTCCGATGCGGAACGCATCTGCGGCTCCCTTGCCCGTGCGTCGCGGCCCACACGGGTTTGGCTCGATGCGTCGGCGGCTCGCGCGTCTTGGCCCGTGATCGAGGGCTCTGCCATGAAGCTCACGTCCTCGCTCAAAATCGGATCGACGGCGAAGGATCAGATGCGGTCCTCAGCGGCGCCATGCGCCGCGGCGTTCGATCCCATGCCGCGAGGGCGGCCGCGGCGGGTGTCCTCGATCCTTCGGCCCGGCGCGCCAGCGTCCCCATCCATATGGTCGACCGGCCGCCAGCCATCAAGGGACGATCCGCGAGGCTTGGCTTGGTTATTCGGGGATGATCTACAAAAGAGAATGCGCGAGGTTTTCCGTGTCGCGCTGCGTGGGCTCAGCTTTTCGCTTTTGGCCGGCGGGCCAGAAGACCGCGGAGTTCCTGGAAGGCGCGATCCAACTCGCGATGCCAGCGATCGGCTTCGGCCTCGCCCTCGCCTGCCCGCCGCATGTCGCCGCTCGACCTCGCGCCGGTGGCCAGGACAACCGAGCCCGGCACGCCGCCATCGGCGGCGGTCGGCGTCGTCAAACGCCGGATCAGATCGTCAATCAGGCCGTCCTTTTTCGCGATCGCTTCATCCCGCCGCTCGATCTGCCTGCGGAGGTATTGGATCTCCTCGGCAAGAACGTTCTCCAGCGCCGACAGACCCGAAGACAGCGCGGACGGACCATCTGCTGCGGGTTGACGGCGCCCCATGTCGCCGCCCCGGCTGACGCTCGGGTGGGAGCCCGCCCCGTTGCCGGAGCCGGCCCCAGCGCCGAAATATGCCCTCGGGTCTGGCTTCGCCTGGGTCGGGAATTCGGTCCCGGATTCCGTCGCCTCGTCGGACATCGCCTGCGAGCCAAGCCCGTCGGCCGGCACCGGCGTGCCGAACAGAGGATCGAGATAAATCCGCCACTGACCGTCGACATCCTGAACGCTTTTGAGAAAGCCGCGCTCTAGGACCGTCTTCAGGGTCGATTCGCTAATGCCGAGACGCGCCGCCGCCTCGGCAAAACCGATCGTATCCGGATTTTCCTTGGCTTCGCCCAGCACGAGAAATCCCTGCACATAGCCCCGCCCGCCGAAGCCCGCCATCGATCAGCCCCAGCGTTGGGAAGTTTCGCCAGAATGTCACGTCTGTCGCTGTTCTGCCGACACCAAGTGCGGTGTCATCGCCAGGCCCGATCCGGGCTTGCGCCTTCGCTAGATATCGGTCGGCCGCCATGCACCCGTCACTTGAGTTCAATGTATCATGGTTCCCCCCGGTTGGGGAGATGGCAGGGCAAGCCGACGTAAGATTTTGCTAACTTTCGAAAGTGGCGGAATGCATAGGCTTCCGGCCCGCGCGCTGCGACGGGCATTTACCTTCGTTAACGGCCCAACCGAATATCTCGCATAAGTTGAGAATCCTCCGAACGTTGCCCCGGCGAGGCGCGAGGCGCGTCACCATATGTTTCATGCCGAGAGGCGGATGGGCAGCCTCTTGCCTCTCGCAGAGTCGGTGCCGGAACCCCGGCTTGCAAGCCCCGCCCTTACCCCGAAGCGCCCCGCGCAACACCGCCAAGGCCTTGGATTTGCGAGCGAGTCTCCCTTTTCAACGGCAGGGGAATATGCCATCCTCGGCGAACGGTCGGGTGTTAACTTTTTATCCTCCGTGGGTGGCGTATTTTTATTTTGGCGGCGTTTCGTAGCATGCCCGAACTGCAGAGATCCGCTTGCCTTGGTGGTTGCAGGCGTAATCGCGGTGCGCGGCGTCGTTTCCCCAATCACTGCAGGCAAACCGATGTCTCTGGGTTCCACGGGTAAGAAGATTGCGGTGGCGCTGCTGCTGGTCGTCGCGACGGCACTCGGCGGCTGCGCCACGCCGCCGACCAATCCCGAGCAGCGCAAATATTTCGATCAGGTCAACGATCCGCTAGAGCCGACCAACCGGGTCATCTACAAGTTCAATCACATCATCTACGGCATGCTGCTGAAGCCGCCGGCGAAGCTTTATACGGTGCTCGTTCCCGACGCCGGCCAGCGCGGCGTTCACAACGTGCTCGAAAACATGAGCGACCCGGATATTTTCGTAAATCAGCTCCTCGAGGGTCGCTTCGATTATGCCGGCATCACGCTCGGCCGCTTCATCATCAACAGCACGCTCGGCATCGGCGGCATTTTCGATGTCGCGCGCGACACCTTTCACCTCGATCCGCATCACGCTGATCTCGGCATGACCTTCGCGCTCTGGGGCATCAAGCCCGGGCCTTATCTGGTGTTGCCGCTGTTCGGCCCGTCCGATCCGCGCGACGCCATCGGCCTCGGCATCGACACCTATTTCGACCCGCTCGACATGTACCTGGATCGGCATAGCCTTTCCGACTTGGTATTGGCGCAGTCGGGCGCAACCGCGCTCGATCTCGGCGCGCGCGAGCTTCCGGCCTTGGACGAAATCGAGCGCACCTCGCTCGACCCCTACGCCGCGGTCCGCAGCATGTACCGCCAGCACCGCTACCACCAAATCCATGGCCAGCCCGACACCGCGAACATGCCGGACGCGAATCCGCCGAAATAGAATCCTCGGCGGCGCAAAGCGCAGCAAAAAAGGTCCGGACGCGATAGCCGCATCCGGACCTTTCTTTTTTCGCCTCATGCGCCGCGCTGCGGGCGCCGGCGGTTCGGTCTAGCGCACGAACATGACTTCGGATCGTTTCGACCCAAAATCATCCTGCGTTAGACGTTGACCACCTTCATGGTCGCTTCCGGATAGCGCGTCCCGGCGGTGGCACCGGGCGGCAGGGCCGCGTTCAGGGTCTCGAGATCGGCGGCGTCCAATCGAACCCCGATCGCCGCCCCGTTC
>JAJYTL010000009.1:18151-24250 GCA_021793055.1 Pseudomonadota bacterium | reverse complement strand
GGGGTATTTGTTCGCGATGAAGCGCCACCAGTTCGCGTGCGCGCCGCCGCCATGGACGAAGAGGAGACCGCGACCCCGTCCATGGCCGGCGTCGTTCGGCCAGAGCAGGTAATGGATCGGACACTGCTCGACCGCGACGAAGCGCTCTTCCATCGGCCGCGAGATCGCCCACCGGAACCACTCCGGCGCGGGGGCGCGGACGGCCAGGTATTCGGGCGGCACCGGCGCGCGGGTCATCGCTGTGGGTCCGGCAAGGCCGGGATAGGCCGGTTGCGCTTTCTTGGCATCGTGATGGCTCTCGAGAGTTGGTGACGTTCGCAAATCGGCCGGTCCATTTGTCGCCGCGGGCCGATGTTACGCGGGGTGGCGGTGAAACTGAAAGCGGAGATCGACATCGGCCGGTTGTGGCGCATCGACCATGACGTGCTGCGACGCAACAATCGATATTGCGTACGCAAAAACGGCACGGCATGTTTGCCGTTCCGCGACAAACCGAACGGCGCATATGTCGGATGTCGCATATAGAGACCGTTGTCGCAAGGCCGATTGACCGCGTCAATCGGTATGCTAAAGTTCGAAGACGTATAATTCCATAATTAAAAAGAATACCGGCCACAGTCCACAGTGTCGTGAGTTGAGTCGGTCCGTTTGCGAGGATCGCCATCAGGAACCTTTGTGGAGACGCTCGGCGTCCGCATGCACGGCGCTGAGTCATTCAATCCATAGAAAGGAGAGCGACATGGGGGATCTCAGATCGCCCATAGCGGGAGTTGGCGTTGGCGGCATGCCGCCGCGGCTTTCGTGCTCGGGGGCCATTTGTTGTTCGGCGCCGGCAACACCACCGCTCAGGCGGCAGCGGGGCCGACGTCGCAAGATTTGATCAACGCGGCGAAGGACAATTCCATCTGGATTTTGCCCAACCGCACTTACGATAACGACCGTTACATTCAGGAAAGCGAGATCAACAGCGGGAACGTGAGCCAACTGCAGAAAGCCCGGAGCTTCACCGTCCCCGACAACTCGCCGTTGGAAACCGTGCCGATCGAGTGGCATGGCACGGTCTACGTCACGTCCGCGCATGACAGCGTCTACGCGCTTGACGCCGCGACCGGCAAGCTGAAGTGGGAGTTCGTCGATCACCCGCACGTCATCGCCTTCGCGGCGAACCGCGGCGTCGGCATTTATGAAGGCAAGGTGTTCATTGCGACCTTGGATGGCCATCTGATTGCGTTCGACGCCGATACCGGCAAGAAGGTGTGGGACGTGCTTGCCGTGCACGATCCGAAGAACACCTTCTACGCCATGGCGCCGGTGCCTTATAAGGGAATGCTCCTGCTCGGTGCCTCGAACGGCGACTGGGGCGGGATCGGCTACCTCACCGCCTTCAGTCCCGCGAACGGCCATCGCATCTGGGAGTGGGCCACCGTTCCCGGGCCGGGGCTGCCGGGCCACGACACCTGGAGCGGCGATTCGTGGAAGCGCGGCGGCGCGGCGGCTTGGACCGGCATTGTGATCAATACCGAGACCAACACGCTTTTTCTCAATCTCGGCAATCCGCAGCCCGATTTCCTCGGCACCTTCCGCAAGGGCCGGAACCTCTACAGCGGCTCGATGGTCGCCCTGAACGTTTCGGGCCACAAGCCGCGGATCAAGTGGTTCCATCAGTTCATCGCGCATGACACCCACGATTGGGACGCGGTGATGCCGCCGATCCTGTTCCACGGCAAGATCGACGGCCACGACCGCTATCTCGTTGCGGCCGGCGACAAGGCGGGAAACTTCTGGGTCCTTGACGCCAATAGCGGCCGGGTCCCGCATCACACCGCGGTCAGCTACCAGTACGGCATGAACACCGAGCCGTCGCTTAAGGGCAACTACGCTTGCCCGAACACCATCAGCGGTGTCGAGTTTCCGGGCGGCGCTTACGACCCGGAGACCAACATCGTCTTCGTTCCGAGCACGGTGCAGTGCGGCTTCTGGAAGAGCACGCCGAAGGCGGTCTACATCGCTGGCCAGTTCTACCTCGGCGGCGTCATTTCGACCTGCCGGAAAACGGTAGTGCCTTGATCCTGTCGGACGTCGTCTTTTCCGGCGAACTCAACGGCAACTTCGACGCTTTCGACGCCAAAACCGGCAAGCAGCTTTGGAGCTACGACACGGGTGCCAGCATCCTGAATGCCCCCCACGACTTATGTCGCGGATGGCAAGCGCTTCGTCATCGTGGGCTCCGGCGCGCCTCGCCAGTTCGAAGTGCCGGAAATGCCGAAGAAGAACTACGTCGCGACCGTGACGGCGCTCTCTCGCAAGTAGGAATGGGGAAGCAGTGGTAAAACGGTTCCATTCGGTGGTCACCTCGACCCTGCTGCGCCGCATCGGCGTGGCAGGGTTTATTTTTTTCATCCCTCATCCTCGTTCTCGTCGCCGCTCCCCAACCGGCTCGGGCGGCGAGCGCGCCGGACGACAGAATCTGCGTGCTTGGCGCGATCCATGACGCCAAGGCGGCGCTTGCCGAGATCACGGATGCGGAGCAGAACGGGGAGAGCAACCCGGATCCGTTTCGGCGTGCGGCGCAGCGCGCGATCAACGCGCTGGTCGGCCGGCACGACCCGTTCTTTGACGCCAAGGTCGGCACGCCCGGCGACGCGGCGGGCGCGATCGCCGATCTCAATGCCGTTCTCGACCGCAACGGCACGTTTCCGTGGACGGCGCCGCTCGACGGCGCGGTCGCCAATCTGAACGCTGCGGTGGAGACCTTTCAGGCCGCGATCAAGGCGCGTGGCCTGATGAAATACGAAGTCACCGTCACGGATGCGGTGCAGGATCTGGAAATGGCTCTCGGCCGTCCGTCCGAAGCCGGCCCGCTTGGCGGCCTCGAGGGCGTCCTGTCGTCGACCGAGATCGGCGTGCCGCCGGGCGGCCATCGCGTATCGGCTTGTTCGGCGCCGACGCGAGGCCCGGCCTACGGCGTTTATAAGGGCTATCTCGCTTATGTTGCGTTGCCCTTGCGACCCGGCGAGACGCGGCTGCCGCAGGTGATGGGCGAGCGTGCCGTGACGATCGCGCGCCATGTGCTGATCCTGCACAGTCCGGTCGCGGCGGAGGTCGCGACGCTCTGTCGCCAGGGCGGCGCGGAAAAGAGCGGCGCGCTGATGCCCGCCTCACATCGCAAGGTCGCAAGCGCGGGTCTCGTATCGGCCGCCGGCCCGCCAGCGAAGGCCGCCGCGGCGGACCCGCCGCCTGCCATCGATCCAGCGAAGGCGTCGGCCGGCAATCCGCCGGCCGCGGTATTTACGATGGCGCAGGCGCAAGCGGGGCGGAAAGTCTTCATGACCCATTGCATCGCGTGCCACGGCGCGAATTTGCAGGGGTTGATCGCGCCGGCGGTGGCCGGCAAGGCCTTTCTCGGCCCCGCCAAGTCGAACGATTGGAGCGTCTCGGATGTCGAGTACCTGATCGCGACCAGCATGCCGTTCAACGCGCCCGGCACCTTGACCCCGACCGAGCAGGCCGACGTGCTCGCGTTCATTCTTGCCAAGAACTGCTATCCGAGCGGCACGACGGTGCTTTGGACCAAGGAAGACGCCGTGCTTCAGCACGTGAAGCTCGGTCCGTTGCCGGGCGCGAAGCCGAGCGACCCGGCGTTCGGCGTCTGCGTCGTCAGATAACCAGGGACAGTCCTGCCGTCATCCGAGGAACGTCATGGCCAAAGCAGTTTGGAACGGTGCCGTGATCGCCGAATCGAACGCCACCGTCGTGATCGAGGGCAATCATTACTTTCCGCCGGAGGCGGTACGAAAAGACTACCTGCAATCGAGCGCGACGACCATTGTATGCCCATGGAAGGGCACGGCGGAATACTACACCCTCGTGGTCGACCGCGCGGAAAACCGGGCCGCGGCTTGGTTTTCCGCGATGCCAAAGCCGGCTGCGGCCGAAATCCGGGGCCGGGTCGCGTTCTGGAAGGGCGTCGAGGTCGGCTGAGGCTGTGCGCCCGCTAGCGCAGGCGGGCCCGTTCCGGGACCGGCGTTTCTCCGCGATAGTCGTAAAAGCCACGTTGCGCCTTCCGCCCGAGCCATCCGGCCTCAACATATTTGGCGAGCAGCGGGCAGGGGCGGTACTTGGTATCGCCGAGATCGTGGTGCAGCACCTGCATGATCGCGAGGCAGGTGTCGAGGCCGATGAAATCGGCGAGCGCGAGCGGCCCCATGGGGTGGTTGGCGCCGAGCTTCATTGCCGTGTCGATGGATTCGACCGAGCCCACGCCTTCGTGCAAAGCATAGACGGCCTCGTTGATCATCGGCAAAAGGATGCGGTTGACGATGAATCCGGGAAAATCCATCGCCACCACCGGCGTCTTGCCTAGCTTGAGGGCGAGGGCGTGCACGGTCTGGAAGGTCGCTTCGTCGGTAGCGATGCCGCGGACCAGTTCGACCAGTTGCATCATCGGGACCGGATTCATGAAATGCATGCCCATGAACCTCTCCGGCCGGCCCGAGGCGGTCGCCAGCATGGTGATCGAAATCGACGAGGTATTCGTCAGCATCAGCACGTCGGGCGGCAAGCTCTTCCCGGCTTGGCGCAGGATGTCCTGCTTGACCGTGATGTTTTCGGTCGCGCACTCGATCACGGCTTCGCAATCGCCAAGAAAGGAAAGGTCCGTTCCGGTGCTGATCCGGCCGAGCGCCGCCTTGGCATCGGCTTCGGCGAGCTTGCTGCGGGCGACTTGACGCCCGAGATTGCCCTCGATTGTCTTCAAACCGTGTTTCAGGGCTTCGGTTTTGACGTCGACCAGCCGGACCGCGATCCTCGCAAGCGCGGCGACATGGGCGATGCCGCCGCCCATCTGTCCTGCGCCGATGATGCCTATACGCTCGACCATGTGCCTTCTCCTTAAATGGGAGGGTCCCGGACCCTCGAACCTCGGCGTTTCCGGCTGCCATCCTCGGCCGCGGGATCGCCGCGCGGGGCATAACCGCCCGCGCGGCCGGCGAGGGCAGACCGCTAAAAGGGAATCCTTACCGTTGCAGTCCGTCCTGCATAGGCGCGCTCATCACGCCAGGCAAGAGGCGAAAGTGTGGCGGCAGCGATTTCGGCCGCGGGCGTGACGGGAATTATCGGTCTGCGGCATGACAATGCGGTGACGGCACCGACGCCGCCGGAGCGGCGCGCCGGGCTCGCTCCCATTTGTCGCGGGGCCTTTGCGCCGTCGGGGCGCCAATGGAGGGTCGGGACGTGCGGCGTAGGCGTATTTCCCGAAAAATACCCGCGCTTTTGCTTGTATCCAGATTAGACATGAGCCAAAGAGAGACAGCGGAAGCCGAACTTGCTCGGTCAGTCGCGGAGATCGGGGTTGCCATCGGCCGGCGCTGGCGCCGGCCCTCACGCGGATCGGATGCTGGAATTTCTCCAAATCGGCTGGCCCCGATTCTATCGGTTGAGGCCCGTCGCGGCATGCACGGGGACGGGCGTTTGGTATATGGTTAGGGCGTGCTCGAGAAAGGATTGCGCGTAATGTCACCGGCGACGTCGAAGAGCCTTCCGCGATACGTAGAGACCTCGCTCAGCGGCTACGAACTTCTGAACGACCCCCTGCTCAACAAAGGCACCGCCTTCACCGATGCCGAGCGCGACGAATTCGGCCTGCATGGCTTGCTGCCACCCCATGTGACGACCATCGATCTTCAGGTCAGCCGGCGCCTGAAGGCGTTTCGCTCGCTTGGCGACGATCTTGAGAAATATATTTTTCTGCGCGGTCTTCAGGACACCAATGAGGTTCTGTTCTACGCGCTTCTGACGCGTAACATCGAAGAGATGATGCCGATCGTCTATACGCCGACGGTCGGGCTCGGCTGTCAGCGTTTCAGCCATGTCTTCCGCAAGCCGCGCGGCATCTTTCTCAGCATGCCGCAGAAGGAGCGTATCCGCCGCATCCTGGCGTCGCCGCGCTTCGACCGCGTCGAGGTGATCGTGGTAAGCGACGGCGAGCGCATCCTTGGGCTCGGCGATCAGGGCGCGGGCGGCATGGGCATTCCTATCGGCAAAATGGCCCTGTACACGGCGCTGGGCGGGATTCCGCCGGAGCACTGCCTGCCGGTGCTG
>JAJYTL010000009.1:0-18141 GCA_021793055.1 Pseudomonadota bacterium | reverse complement strand
GCATCTCGATCGGCAAGCTCGCGCTCTATACCGCCTGCGCCGGTCTGCATCCCTGCACGACGCTGCCGGTTCTTCTCGATGTCGGTACCGACAACCAGGAAAACCTGTCGGACCCGGTCTATATCGGCTGGAAGCACGAGCGCGTCCGCGGCCCCGAGTATGACGAGTTCATCGATACTTTCGTTTCCGCCGTGCGCGAGCGCTGGCCGCACGTGCTCCTTCATTGGGAGGATTTCGCCACCGGCAACGCCAACCGGACGCTGGCGCGCTATCGCAACCAGCTCTGCACGTTCAACGACGATATCCAGGGGACGGCGGCGGTCGCGGTCGGCGCTTTGCTCAGCGCGATCAATGTCACCGGCGTGCCGTTGAAGGAGCAGCGCATCGCGGTGCTCGGCGCCGGCTCGGCCGGCACCGGGATCAGTGCCCTTCTGCTTCGCGCCATGGTCGAGATGGGAATGCCGGAGATCGAGGCGCGGCGGCAGTTCTATCTTGTCGATCGCGAGGGTCTGCTGGTCGAGGACATGCCCGGCCTGCAACCTTTCCAGGCTTCCTTCGCGCAGCCCGCGGCGCGGATCGCGAACTGGCAGCGGGTCTCGAATACCCAGATCGGTCTCGCCGAGGTGGTGCGAAACGCGCACCCGACCGTGCTCATCGGCACCTCGGGCCAGAACGGCGCCTTTTCCGAGGACGTCATCCGCGAGATGGCCCGGCATGTGGCGCGGCCGCTGATTTTTCCGCTCTCGAATCCGACCTCGCGCGCCGAAGCGGTGGCCGACGATCTCGTCGCCTGGACCGAGGGGCGGGCGGTGATCGGTGTCGGCAGCCCGATGCCGCCGATCCAGCGCAACGGCAAGCCATTCCGTGTCGATCAGACCAACAACGCCTATATCTATCCCGGCATCGGCCTCGGCGCGATCGCGGCCAAGGCGCGTCATATTTCGGACGGCATGTTCCTTGCCGCGGCGCGCGCCCTCGCCGATCTGTCGCCGACCAAAACTGATCCTAACGGCAATCTATTTCCGCCCTTGGTGGAATTGCGCCGCATTTCGTTCCTCGTCGCCGTCGCGGTCGCGCGGCAGGCGCAAATGGAAGGGCTTGCCGAGGCCTGCTCGCTGGAGAGCCTGGAGGCGGCGATCGAGGCCAAGATCTGGGAGCCGGCGTATCCGGAATTTCGCCGCGTCGCCGCATCGCGCCCGACCCGCGTCATGGTCGAGGCGCAGGGGTAACCCGGCGCGCTCAGCGCTCTGGTTGCGCGAGGCGGCGCCGGATTGCCTTCAATTCCTTGAGCCGCGCGGCGTCGGCCTTCGGGTAGGCGAGGTTCAAGGAGCGCAGCGCGTCGAGCACGATCTGTGAAATGATCAGCCGCGCGTTTTCCTTGTCGTCGGCCGGGATGACATACCACGGCGCGGCGTCTGTGCTGGTCGCGCTCAAGCAGGCCTCGTAGGCCTTCATGTAGTCCTTCCAGAATTTTCGTTCGGCGATGTCGGCGAGGCTGAATTTCCAGTTCTTCTCCGGCTCGTCGATGCGGGCGAGGAAGCGCTTTCTCTGTTCCTCCTTCGAGAGGTGGAGGAAGAACTTCACGATGTGCGTGCCGTTGTCGTGCAAATGGCGTTCGAGATCAACGATCGATCGGTAGCGTTCGGGCCAGATGGTTTTTTCGTTGTGCCGGCCATCGGGAATGCCCTCGCTCCTCAAGATCTCGGGATGCACGCGGACGATCAGCACCTCCTCGTAATAGGAGCGGTTGAAGATGCCGATCCTGCCGCGCTCCGGCAGGCATTGCGTGGTGCGCCAGAGGAAATCGTGCTGCAACTCGGCGGCGCTCGGGTGCTTGAAGCTGAACACCTGGCAGCCCTGCGGATTGACGCCGGACATCACGTGCTTAATCGCGCCGTCCTTGCCGGCCGCGTCCATGGCCTGGAAGATGAGCAGCAGGGCGTAGCGATTGGCAGCGTAGAGAAGATGCTGCAGTCGGCTCAGTTCGCCGATGTCGGATTGCAGCAAGGCTTGATATTCCGCCTTCGATTTGTAGACCGGCTTGACCAGGGTCGGCCATTTCTTGAGCACGACCTGGGCGCCTTCTGCGACGCGAAAATCCTTAGGCTCGATTTTCATCCCGTCCTCCAGTCCGCGCGGCCGCGGCTCTCTCTGGGGAGCAATCCGGAAACGGCCGCTCGGACCCCATTTTGCGCCCCATATGTTAAAAAGCGATCTGGATTGCCACCGCGCACCCCCGGCAAGGAGGGAACGCCATGATCAAGGGACTTCATCATAACGCTTATCGCTGCCGAGATTCCGAGGAAACCCGGCGCTTCTACGAAGATTTCCTCGGCCTCCCCTTCGCCGGCGCGCTGGCCATCAAGGAGACTAAGACCGGCCGCCAGACCGATGTGCTGCATAGCTTTTTCGAGATGGGGGACGGCTCGTTTCTCGCCTTCTTCGAGGCGCCGGACCGGCCCTTCGCGTTCAAGGATCAGCACGACTTCGATCTTCATATCGCGCTTGAGGTGGATGCGGCGGCGCTGCAGCGGATGCTGGAAAAGGGCCGGGCCGAGGGGCGCGAGGTCCGCGGCGTCATCGACCACGGCTTTATCCACTCGATCTATTTCCGCGATCCGAACGGCTATGTCATCGAGCTGGCGGCGAAGCAGCCGCGCCATGCCGAGATGATGAACCCGGAAACCAATGGCGCCAGGCGGATCCTCGACGCGTGGCAGCAGGCAAAGGCGGCGAAGGACTGACCTGTCCACCGCCCGCCATGGCGGCCGGGGCGTCAATTCCGCCGCAAGAAGCGGGATGATCCGGTTTCGCATTCCGGCAAGATGGGCCGCCATGGGCCTGTCGTCACGGGTCCCGGAAAGGATTAGGATCATGCAGTCCATGGTTGCCGAAACAAAGCCGCAAAGGCCGCTATTCGCGAGTGATGACGCGCGGTGGGCCGCCGTAATCGGCCGCGATCCCGCGGCCGACGGGCTTTTCTATTACTCCGTGCGCACGACCGGGGTTTATTGCCGGCCGTCCTGCCCGGCGCGCCGGGCTCGGCGCGAGAATGTGCGCTTTCACCCAAGTCCGGCGGCTGCGGAGCAGGCGGGTTTTCGCCCCTGCAAGCGCTGCCGGCCCGATGCGGCGGCGGCGCCCCATGCGGATGCGGTGGCGCGGGCCTGCCGCCTGATCGAGGCGGCGGAGGAACCTCTTAGTCTCGAAGCCCTGGCGGCCGCCGCCGGTCTCAGCCGCTTCCACTTTCACCGCGTCTTCAAGGCGGCGACGGGGCTGACGCCCAAAGCCTATGGCGTCGCCGCGCGCGCCGAGCGCCTGCGCGCCGGGTTGCCGCGGAGCCGGACCGTGACGGCAGCGATCTATGACGCCGGCTTCAATTCGTGCGGCCGGTTCTATGCCGCGGCGTCGGATATTCTCGGCATGACGCCGCGCCGTTTCCGCGCCGCCGGCGCCGGCGCCAGAATTCGCTTCGCCGTCGGCGCCTGCGCGCTCGGCGCCATTTTGGTCGCGGCGACGGAAAGGGGCATATGCGCGCTTTCGCTCGGCGACGATCCGGAAGCGCTGGTGCGCGAGCTCGAGGATCGTTTTCCGAAGGCGGAACTGATCGGCGGCGACCCGGATTTCGAGGCTTGGGTTGCCGCCGCCGTGGGTTTCGTCGAGACGCCGGCGCGCGGCTTCGCTCTGCCGCTCGACATCCAGGGCACAGCCTTCCAGCAGCGGGTGTGGCAGGCGCTGCGCGAAATCCCGTCCGGCGCGACGACGACCTATAGCGAAATCGCGGCGCGCATCGGCGCGCCGAAGGCGGTGCGCGCGGTGGCGAGGGCCTGCGCGGAGAATCGCATCGCAGTCGCCATTCCATGCCATCGCGTGGTGCGCCGGGACGGGGCGCTCGCTGGGTATCGCTGGGGCATCGCCCGCAAGCGCGCGCTGCTCGACCGCGAGGCCGATTGAGGGCGACGATGGCGGCAGGTGCGCCGAGCGGCGATCTCTTCGCCTCCCTTGACGATGACGGCGGACGGATCGACGTGCTGGCGGAAGGCGCCGTTCTCTTTCGTGGCCTTGCCGCCGGCTCGGCGCCGCAACTCATGGCGGCGATTATCGAGATCGCTGAGGCCGCGCCGTTTCGCCATATGGTCACGCCGGGCGGCCATCGCATGTCGGTCGCGATGACCAATTGCGGCGCTGCCGGTTGGGTCGCGGACCAGCGCGGCTACCGCTACGACGCCCGCGATCCCGAGAGCGGCCGGCCCTGGCCGGCGATCCCCGAGGGCTTTTACGATCTCGCGGTGGCTGTCGCGCGGGCCGCTGGTTTCGGCGGTTTCACCCCCAACGTCTGCCTGATCAACCGCTACGAGCCGGGCGCCCGGCTTTCGCTTCACCAGGACATCGACGAGCGCGATTTCGCGGCGCCCATCGTCTCGGTCTCCTTGGGGCTGCCGGCGACGTTTCTTTTCGGCGGCCTGCGCCGCGCCGATCGCGCGCGTCGCATCGGGCTCTTTAGCGGCGACGTCGCGGTCTGGGGCGGGCCGGCCCGGCGCGTCTTTCACGGCATCGCGCCGTTGAAGGCGGGCGATGATCCGCTGACCGGCCCCTATCGCTTCAACCTTACGCTGCGCAAGGCGTTTTAGATCGGGCGTGCGGAGCGCCGTTGCGGATTTCCGTTTCGCGCGCAAGAAACGGAGTGCTCGGGATCGCCGCGGTGCCTAGCAATGGGCAGTCGGTCAATCACGGAGCCCATCGCCATGCATTGCGTCAGTAATCCCGCGATTCTTTATTTCGGCGCGCCTGTCGTCCTTATCAGTACGGTGAACGAAGACGGTTCGTTCAATCTCGCGCCGATGTCGTCGGTGTGGTGGCTCGGCGAACGCGCGATGCTCGGCCTCGCCGCCGCGTCGAAGACGACGCAAAACATGCTGCGGAGCGGCGAATGCGTGCTCAATCTGCCATCCGAGCAGATGGTTTCGGCGGTCGATCGGCTGGCTCGCACCACGGGCTCCGATCCGGTTCCGGAAGGCAAGATCCGCCGCGGCTATCGCTTCGCGAAGGACAAGTTCCAGCTCGCCGGACTGACGCCCGTCGCAGCTAATGAGGTGGCCGCGCCACGGGTGCTCGAATGCCCGGTGCATCTCGAAGCCAAAGTCGAATCGACGACGCCTCTGGCCGCTGACGACGCGAAATGGCGCGGCCGTGCGCTCGGCATTCAGGTCCGCGTCGTTCGCGTTCATCTCGACGAGACGATCCGCATGGCAGGCAATCCCGATCGCGTCGATCCCGATCTTTGGCGGCCGCTGATCATGAGTTTTCAGGAATTCTATGGCCTCTCGCGCGGGCGCTTGCAGCCGTCCGAGTTGGCGAAAATTCCCGAAGCGCTCTATCGGGTCTGACGGCGCCGATCACCCGTCAGGCGCTTGGCGCCAGGCGGAAGTCGTAAGCGGCGGCGAGGCCCGTGCCGTCGCCCGTCGGCGCGAAATCAACCACCAGAGAATTTTTCACGGCGAAGACCACGTCGGAATCGAGATAGGGGTCGCCGTTTGCGAACAGATGGGTGGTGAGGGTCTCGTAGCCCGGCGCCGAGACGATGAAATGGATATGGGCGGGACGGTGCGGGTGGCGGCCCATGGCGTCCAGAATTCGCCCCACCGGGCCGTCGGTCGGCACCGGATAGCTCACCGGCTTGACGGTGCGGAAGGCATAGCGCCCGTCGCCGCCGGTGCGGAAGCGGCCACGCAGGTTGTAGCGGTCCTGTTCCGGATCCTGGATGCTATAGAGGCCGTTCGTTGCGGTCTGCCAGACGTCGAGCACGGCGCCCGCGATCGGCTTGCCGGTGGCGTCGAGCACGCGGCCGGAAATCGCGGTCGGCTCGCCCGGCGAGCCGTGAGCGATGTCGGCGTCGCTCGCGAGTTCGGGGGCACCTGGAATATAAAATGGGCCGAGCACGGTCGATTCCGTCGCGCCCGAGGGCGTGCCGTGGTTCAGGGCGTCGACCATCATCGAAACGCCGAGAACATCGGAGAGCAGGATGAACTCCTGCCGGTCGGCGTCGCATTTCTGTCCCGTCGCGGTGAGGAACTGAATGCCCTCGAACCATTCCGCCTCGGTCAGGTTCACCTCGCGCACGAAGGCATGCAGGTGGCGGACGAGGCCGGTCATCACCGCCTTGAGCCGGGGATTGTCGCAGTCCGAAAGCCGCGCCACCACCGCTTCGGTCAAGGTCTCCGGCGTGAAATTGCGCACGATCTTGCTCCCTCGATAAAAGTGCTTGGGGGCGTGGCTTCAGACGAAGCGGATGCCGGCCGTGCCGAGCCCCTCGATTTCGATTTCGACGGTTTGGCCCCGTGTCGCCCATTGCGTCACCACCAGGCTTCCGGTCAAAACCACGTCGCCGGCCGCGAGGTCGTAGCCAAAGGCGGCGGCATGGTTGGCGAGCCAGGCCAGAGCGGCGAAGGGATGGCCGCCCATGACGTCGCCGCCCTTGCCGTGGCCGACTTCGCGGCCATCAATCCGGATCACGCCGCGCGCCGCCGGCAGATCCAACTCGCGCCAGGCGCGGACCCGCTGGCCGAGCACGCTGCCGTGATTGAAGGCATTGTCGGCGATCAAGGTCGCGGCATCGATGTTAGCGTAATCCGCCGCTCGGTCGTCGACCAGCTCGATTGCCGCCATGCAGGCTGCGACCGCGCCGGCGACGCTCTCCGCCGTGTGCGGCGCGCCGGTCTTGCCGAGCGGCCGGGCGAGCTCGACCGCGACCTCGCACTCGATGCCGGGGTGAAGGAACGCCGTGGCCGGAAGCTCGACAAAGCCGCGATGGATGGTCTTGGCGAGAAGGCCGCCGGCGATCGGCCGGTCGTAGCCGACCAGTTTCTGCATCTGCGGCGTGGTGAGGGCGATCTTGCCGCCGGCGAGCGGCCCTTGCGCGGCTTGAAGGCGGTGCTGCAAGGCTGCCTGCATGGCATAGGCTTCCTTGTCGTCGGCCGGGCGCAAAGCCGCCGGCAGCGCCGCGAAGCGTTGCCGCTCGCGCCGCGCCGCAAAAAGCCAATCTGCCGCCTGCGCGACCTTGTCTGCCGACATGTGGTCCTCCCGATTTCGGCGTCTCGCGCCCTGGCGGCGCGTTGCCGGCAGGATACCATGCTCCCCCGGCGCGACAAGCCGTGGCCGCGGGCCGGGGATCACGGAAAGATGAAGATGCGTGAGCGCGCCGAATTCGGCCGAGTTGGTATAATATGACCTTGGCGGGTCCGGGTGCGGGCCTGCCCTCGGGCCCGACCTTGGAGGCTGCCGCGATGTCTTCGATCGAGCGCAAGCTCACAACCATTCTTGCCGCCGATGTGGTTTCGTTCAGCCGCATGATGGGCAAGGACGAGGTTGCGACGCTGGCGGCCCTGAAATCGTGCCGCGCCATCATCGACGACAGCGTTCGCGCCCATCACGGGCGGATTTTCGGCGGCGCCGGGGATTCGGTCATCGTCGAGTTCGCGAGCCCGCTCGATGCCATGATGTCCGCGCTTGAATTCCAGAAGCTCCTCGTCGAGCGTAACACGCATTTCGCGGACCGCCCGCCGATGCAGTTCCGCGTCGGCATCAATATCGGCGACGTCATCATCGACGGCGACAACCTTTATGGCGACGGGGTCAACGTGGCGGCGCGCCTCGAGGCCCTGGCCAAGCCCGGCGGCATTTGCCTCTCGCGCAAGGTTTACGAGGAGGTCAAGCGCAAGCTCCAGGTGCTGTTCGTCGATGGCGGCATGCAGCACCTGAAGAACATCGACGAGCCGGTCGCGGTCTTTCACGTCGAGGCGACCGAGGCCGGCGCCGACGGCGGAGCGGTGCGGACCGGGATCGAACGGCGGCCGACGGCGGCGGAGCGGCCCTCGATCGCGGTGCTGCCCTTCGCCAACATGTCGACAGATCCGGAGCAAGGCTTCTTCGCCGACGGCATCACCGAGGACATCATCACCGCGCTCTCGCGGTTCCCGAACCTCATCGTCATCGCGCGCAACTCCACCTTCGTCTACAAGGACAAGGCAGTGAACGTGACCCAGGTCGGCCGCGATCTTGGGGTCAAGTACGTCGTCGAGGGCAGCGTGCGCAAGGCCGGTAACCGGGTGCGGGTCACGGTGCAGGTGATCGACGCCGCGACCGGCGAGCATATCTGGGCCGAGCGCTACGACCGCGAGCTTTCGGACATCTTCGAGCTTCAGGACGAGCTTTGCGGTTCAATCGTCGCGATTCTGCCGGGCCGCGTCGAATCGGCCCTGGTTCAGCAGCTGACGCGCAAGCCGCCCGAGGACATGGCGGCCTACGACCTGGTGTTGTCGGCGAAGATCCATCATCACAAGTTCACCAGAGAAGATAACGCCAAGGCGCTCGATCTCTTGCAAAAGGCGATCGCGCTCGATCCCAATTTCGCGCCCGCCCATGCCTGGAAGGCCTGCACGCTCGGGCAGGCGATGGCGCGCGGCTTTACCGACGTGCCGGAGAAGTTCTGGGAGGAATCGCTAAAGGAAGTGGAGACCGCCTACCGCATCGACCAGAACGACGTCGAGGCGAACCGGATACTCTGCGAAGTCGCGATGTACGAGCGCGACTGGGAAAAGGCGAAGCTGCATCAGGATCGCGCCTATCGCCTCAATCCCAACGATTCGCGGTTGGTGGCGCAGCGTGGCGAGCTTCTGACCTGGCTCGGCCGGGCGGAGGAGGGCGTGAAGATGCTGGAGACGGCGGTTCGCCTCGATCCCTACGAGGCCCATGCGCGGGCGCATCTCCTGGGGCGGGCGCTGCTCGCTCTCGGCCGCTACGAGGAGGCGATCGAGGCCTACAAGCGGATTGCCCATCCCCGGGCCGAGCATCTCGCCGATCTGGCGGCCTGCTACGCGGCGCTCGGCAAGGCGGCGGAAGCCAAGGCGGCGGTGGCGGCGGCGCTGCGCGTCGATCCCGCCTTCACTGTCGCGACCTACGCCGGGCGGCTTCGCTATACGGTTGCCGCCGATCAGGAGCGCCATGTCGAGGCGCTGCGAAAGGCGGGCGTGCCGGCCTAGCGCGCGGCAAGCGGCGCGAAACGGCAACTGCCGTCTTCCGCGACGCGGCCGAGCAGGTCGACCTCCCAGGAGAGGTATTCGTTCATCGCGGCCTGCTGGCCGCCCGCCCGCTCGTAGGGCTTGAGCCAGACGTCCAAGGGCTCGTCGGCCAGGCGCGGATCGCTGTCGGTCAGGGCGCGGCCGGACGCCGACCAGGCGGCGTTGCCGCCTTCGAGGTAGCGGACCTCGGCCGGGCCGAGCGCCTTGGCCTCGTCCAGCGCGAGAGTGGCGAGAATGCCGTCTTCCGAGGTCAGGACCACGGTTCCCTTCGGCGCGATCTTCGGCCAGGCGCGCCCGAGCCGGGTACGGATCGCGAACCAGGCGCCCGGGATGTGGCTCCGGCGGTAATCGCGGCTCAAGGAGATATCTATTACCGTCACCGCCCGTTGCGCGATGAGCGCGGCGAGGGCGTCGGCATCGACGCGGCTTTCCGGCCTCGGCGCATAGCCGAGCGGCGGCGGCGCGGCAGCGCCTTTTTCCGCGCCCGATGCGACCAGAACGAAGACCTCGCCCCAGCCCATCTGCCGCAGCCAGGAGGCGGTCATCACCGCGCGCACCTCGAGATCGTCGACGAGCACGATCCGGGCATTGAGCGTGCCGACGTAATAGTCGGTCGCTTGAACCAGTTGGCCGCCGGGGGCCGAGACCGCGCCCGCGAGATGCCCGGCCGCGTAGTCCCGAGGATCGCGCACGTCGAAGACATAAAGACTTCGCATCGCACTTTCGGCGCGGAAGCGTGCCAGCGTGTCGAGGTCGATGCGCGTCACCGCCAGGCGTCGGCCGAGCGCCGCCGCCGCCGTCTTGGCCGAGGCGAGCGCCTTGGCCGAGGGCACTCCCGCCGGCGCGCGTCGGTCCTGGCCGTGATCGGGGGTGAAACCGGCCAGGGTCCAGCCCATGGTGCCGTTGCGGAGTGCCACCACCTTGTTCGGCAATCCGGCGTTGATCAGCGATTGGGCGCCGATGATGCTGCGCGTCCGGCCGGCGCAGTTGACCACCACGGTGGTCTTCGGCGAGGGCACGAGGTCGCCGGCCCGGAGCACGAGCTCGGCCCCCGGCACGTCGGTCGCGGTCGGAATCGAGACCCGCACGAATTCGTCGAAGGGCCGACTGTCGAGCACGATAAGATCCTCGCCAGCATCGATCATGCGCTTCAATTCGGCGGCATCGATGCTCGGCGTGCCGCAGGCATGCTCGATCACCTCGCCGAAGGCCTTGCTTGGCACGTGGACGCCGGAGAAGAGCGGAAAGCCGGCGTCCGCCCAGGCCGGGTTGCCGCCATCCAGCACCGCGACGTCGCGATAGCCGTGCCGCGCGAGAACGGGCGCCGCGCGCGCTGCCGAACCGTCGCCGTCGTCGATCAGGACGATGCGGGTGCCGAGCCGCGGCACCAAGAGCGGAAGGCGAAGTTCGAGCCGGCTCAAGGGCAGCGAGCGGGCGTGCAGGAGATGGGATTGCGAGAAGATCAGTTCTTCCCGCAGGTCGAGAAGCGCAAGCTCGCCGCCGTCGCCGATCATGGCTTTGAGCGTTGCTGCGGAGACCTTCGTCACGTCCGTCATGCGTATCCGTCCTCGAACCCGCATCAGGTTGCCTGCTGGCGGGTCATGCGGGTTATCTCGCCGCTCTTCGGATCGAACTTGACGCGGTCGATCTCGTCGAGATTGGTGCCGGTGACGCGGATGAAGCGGGCGTTCTCGGGATAGTCGATGGAATGGATGTCGCCGTTCTGGAAAATGCCCGCCTGTCCCGGCGTCAGGCGGTAGCGGCGTTTCACCTTGAGCGCGGCCTTCTTCGGATCGGTGCCGTCGTCGGTGCGTTCCCACTCGGTCATGTCGGTGTAAAGCGTGGCTTGGCCGTAGATGGCCCAGGAGCGGCCATGATCGTGCGGCGGCGAGATGCGCGCGCCCTTGTTGAAATGGGCGAGAACCTGAAATCCGAGGTCGGGGTCTTCATATAGGCGATAGAGGCCGGCCGGTGTCGCCTCCGAGCATTGCGTGGCGAGGAAATCCTTGTCCTGCAGCAGCCGTTCCAGCGCGCGGCGAACCTGCTCGCGGCCGGCCGGACCCGGATCGGCCTTGAGCGCGGCGTGGGTATCGGCAATGAACTGTTTCAGGTCGTAGGCCATGAGCGTCTCCCAGGTCGCGCCGGAAAGGCCGTGAGCCTAGCACGGTCGCGCCGCGCCTGTCGATTTCGCCGCCCGCGGCGGCGATAACGCGGCGGCGCGAAATTGGCCGTTGCATTTTAGGTCCGCCCTGCCCGACCATAGGCGCACCGCCAAGACAATGGCAGATGGCATTCAGGAGGAAAGAATGGCGCTGACGCTCGTGAGCAACAGCTTCAAAGACGGCGACTATCTCGCGTCCGATCACATCCTGTCGGCGAATTTCGGCTTCGGCTGCGCCGGCGGCAACAAGTCGCCACATCTTAAGTGGTCGGGCGCGCCGGCCGGCACCAAGAGCTTCGCGCTCACCTGCTACGATCCGGATGCGCCGACCGGGAGCGGCTTCTGGCATTGGCTGGTGGCGAATATTCCGCCCGACGTCACCGAGCTTGCGCTCGACGCCGGCAATCCGGCGGGTGGCGCGATGCCGAAGGGCTCGCTTCAGACCCGCACCGATTACGGCACGCCGGGCTATGGCGGCCCCTGCCCGCCGCAGGGCGATCATCCGCACCGCTATCTCTTCACCATTTTCGCCGTGAAGGAACCGGCCTTGCAGATCACGGCCGAGACCATGCCGGCGGTGGTCGGGTTCATGCTTCACTTCAACACGCTGGAAAAGGCGACCTTGATGGGGCTCTACAAGCGCGCCTGATCGGCGAACCCGCGCTCGCGCTCCGGCCGGCGCGTCCCCGCAGCACGTCGAGAGGAATCCGATGACCAACACGCTGACCGTTTCCGCGATTCAGATTACCGCCGTCGATGGCGAGAAGCGCGAGACGGTGGCGAAGGTCATGGACTTTCTCGATCTCGCGGGGGCGCGCGGCTCGGCGCTCGCTGTCCTGCCCGAGGTCTGGACCGGCGTTGGTTACTCCGACGCGGTGGATTATCAGCGCGACATCGCCGAGGAAATACCGGGGCCGACGACGGCGCTGCTTGCCGAAAAGGCCAAGCGCTACGGCATGACCATCGTCGGCTCCATGTACGAGAAGGTCGGCAATCGCTACTACAATTCGGCGCCGGTGATCGGGCCGGACGGCAGCGTTCTCGGCAAGTACCGCAAGACGCATCTGTTCGACGCGCCGAACCGAACGGATATCCCGCCGGATATGCTGGAATCGTCCAAGGTCGACGCCGGCAGTGAGCTTCCGGTCTTCGCCACGGCGGTCGGGCCGGTCGGCGTCTCGATCTGCTCCGACCTGCGTTTTCCCGAGGTCTATCGCGAGCTCGCCTTGAAGGGCGCCAAGGTGATCGTCTGCGCCTCCGCCTTCCTCTCGCCCCGCATCGACCACTGGGAATTTTTCCTGCGCGCGCGGGCGACCGAGAACCAATGCTGGGTCGTCGCCTCGGGCCAGGTCGGGACCGAGCCCAAATCGGGCCTTTCCTTCGTCGGCCGCAGCATGGTCGTCGATCCCTGGGGCGTCGTGGTCGCGACCGCGCCGGATAGCGAATATTGCCTCACGACGACGATCGATCTCGATTACATTGAGACCGTCAAGCGGCGCTATCGGTTGATGGACCAACGCCGGCCGGAGCTTTACGGCACGATCGGCAAGGTCAAGTGACGGCGTCCTAGATCGCCGCCTTGGCCAGGGCGCGGCCGGCGTTGCGGCCGGAGAAGAGACAGCCGCCGAGGAAGGTGCCTTCGAGCGCCCGGTAGCCGTGCATCCCGCCGCCGCCGAAGCCGGCGGCCTCGCCGACCGCGTAAAGGCTGGGAATGATTTCGCCATCGGCGCCGAAGACCCGCCCTTCGAGATCGGTTTCGAGGCCGCCCAAGGTCTTGCGCGTCAGGATGTTGAGGCGGACGGCGATCAGCGGTCCGTGCTTCGGGTCGAGGATGCGGTGCGGCGCGGCGATGCGGACCAGCCGGTCGGCGAGATAGCGCCGGCCTTGGCGCAGCGCCGCGATCTGCATGTCCTTGCCATAGGGATTGTCGATCTCGCGGTCGCGGGCCTCGATTTCGCGCTTGAGCCGCTCGGCGTCGAGCAGCGCCTCGCCGTTCAGCGCGTTCATGCCGCGGACGAGATCGGCGAGATTGTCGCGCACGACGAAATCGACGCCCTTTTCCTTGAAGGCCTCGATCGGCCCTGGCGCCTTCTTGCCGAGCGCGCGGCGCAACACCAGGCGCCAATCCTTGTTGGTGAGGTCTGGGTTCTGCTCCGAGCCGGAAAGCGCGAACTCCTTGCGGATGATGCTCTGGTTGAGCACGAACCAGGAATGGTCGTGGCCGCTCCGCATCAGGTGTTCGAGCGTGCCGAGGGTGTCGAATCCGGGCCATAGGGGACCCGGCAGCCGGCGGCCCAGGGCATCGAACCAGAGCGACGAAGGACCGGCCAGGACGCGGATACCGTGGCCGGGCCAGATCGGGTTCCAGTTGTGCAGGCCCTCGACGTAATGCCACATGCGATCGCGGTTGATGAGGCGCGCGCCGGTCGCCTCCGAGATCGCCATCATGCGGCCGTCGACATGCGCCGGCACGCCGGTGACCATGTGCCGGGGCGGCGAGCCGAGGCGTGCCGGCCAGTTTTGCCGCACCAGTTCGTGGTTGCCGCCGATGCCGCCCGACGCGACGATCACCGCCTGCGCCTTGAAGGCGAAATCGCCGACGACCTCGCGCGGGCTCGGCGCTCCGCGCGGCACGTCGCTGGCCGCGAGCACCGCGCCCTGGACACCGTCCACCGCGCCGTTGCCTCGCGTGAGGGCATCGACGCGGTGGCGGAACCTGAATCTGACGCGGCCGGCAGCCTCCGCCGCCTTGACCGGCGTGGCGAAAAGCGCGACCACCGCCGGCCCGGTGCCCCAGGCGACATGAAAGCGCGGCACCGAATTGCCATGGCCAATGGCGCCATAGCCGCCGCGCTCCGCCCAGCCCACGAGCGGAAAGAGGCGAAGCCCGAGACCGCGCAGCCAGGCCCGCTTCTCGCCGGCGGCGAAGGCGACATAGGCTTCCGCCCAGCGCCGTGGCCAGGTGTCCTCAGGCCGGTCGAATCCGGCGGTGCCGAGCCAGTCCTGGAGCGCGAGATCGTGGGAATCGCGTATCCGCAAGCGCCGCTGCTCGGGCGAGTTCACGAAGAACAGGCCGCCGAATGACCAGAAGGCCTGGCCGCCGAGGCTTTGCGGCCCTTCCTGGTCGAGAATCAGGACCCGCTTGCCGGCGGCGGCGAGTTCGTGTGCCGCCACCAGCCCCGCGAGCCCGGCGCCGACCACGATGACATCGGCTTGCTCAGCCATCGGTTTCCATCCCCGATTCTTGTCTCTTTCGGCCAGGATGAGCCGGCCATGTTAGCCTCAAGGATAGAATGAGGCCGGGTCCTACGGCCAGCGGAATGGCCGGCAGACTGGGCCGCGGTCACGCCGGCGGCAGATCGCGGTAGCGGCGATAGCCGTCGGCGCGAAGCGCGCAAGCCGGGCAGGCGCCGCAGCCATGGCCCCAATCGTGGCGCTTGCCTCGTTCGCCAAGGTAGCAGGTGTGGCTTTCCGCGACGATGAGCCCAACCAGCGCCGCGCCGCCGAGATCCTCCGCGAGCCGCCAGGTCGCTGCCTTGTCGATCCACATCAAAGGGGTGTCGAGCACGAAGCGGCGCTCCATGCCGAGATTGAGCGCGACCTGCATCGCCTTGATGGTGTCGTCGCGGCAATCGGGATAGCCGGAGTAATCGGTTTCGCACATGCCGCCGACGATATGCTTCAGCCCGCGCCGATAGGCGAGCGCCGCGGCGAAGGTGAGAAAGATCAGGTTCCGCCCCGGCACGAAGGTATTGGGCAGGCCGCTGTCGCCGATCTCGATCGCGGTCTCGCGGGTGAGCGCGCTCTGGGAAATCTGGCCGAGCGCCGGCAGCACGATGGCATGGTCCGCGCCAAGCCGGGCCGCCCAGGTGGTCTTGAGGTCGGTAACGCCGGTGCGGAGGTTGCATCGGCAATCGAGTTCGATGCGGTGGCGCTGGCCGTAATCGAAGCCGACAGTCTCGACCCGCTCGAAGCGCTCCAGCGCCCAGGCGAGGCAGGTGGTCGAATCCTGGCCGCCGGAAAAAAGCACCAAGGCGCCGTCGGTCATCGAAATCTCCCAAGGATCCCGCGTGGGGTTCGCCGGGACCCGCCCCGACGCGGCGCCAGTCGACGACAGGGGGGGCGAAGTGTCAACCGCTTCGCGACGGGCTGCGGCAACGGGCGCCGCCAAGTCGAGCGATTGACGCCCGGCGGAGGTCCCTTCAGCATTGTCGCTCGGTCGGCGATTTTGGGCAGGGCGGGTGCATCTCATGTTTTTCAGCGACGAGCAGAACCTGATCCGCGATACGGCGCGGCATTTCGCGCGCGAGCAGATCGCGCCTCACGTCGCGGAATGGGAACACCAGCATGTGGTGCCGCGGCATCTCTTGGGCGATCTCGGCAAGCTCGGCCTGATGGGGGTTTGCGTCGATCCGGCTTGGGGCGGTGCGGGCGCCGATTTCGTCGCTTATGTCCTGGCGACGGTGGAGATCGCCGCCGCCGACGCCGGCATCTGCAACATGATGAACGTGCACAATTCGCCGGTCTGCGCCGCGCTGCAGGCGTACGGCACGGCGGCGCAGAAGGAGCGCCTGTTGCGGCCGCTGGCGCAAGGCTGGCGGTTTGGCGCCTTCCTGCTCACCGAACCCGAGGTTGGCTCGGACGCGGGCGCGATCCGGACCCGGGCGGTGCGCCGGGGCGACCGTTATGTCCTGAACGGCGTGAAGCAGTTCATTACGTCTGGCGAAAGCGCCCATGTCGCGATGATCCTGGCCGTGACCGATCCCGCCGCCGGGCGCCACGGCATTACCTGTTTCGTCACCGCGACCGATAATGCCGGCTATCGCGTCGTGCGGCGCGAGGACAAGCTCGGGCACCGCAATTGCGATACCTGCCAGATCGCGCTCGAGGATATGGAGATTCCGGCCGAAGACGTCTTGGGCGAAGAGGGCGGTGGCTACAAGATCGCGCTCTCCTTTCTCAACGGCGGACGGATCGCGGTTGCCGCCCAGGCGCTCGGCGTCGCCCGCGCCGCGCTCGATCATGCGCTCCGCTATGGCCGCGAGCGCGAGGCCTTCGGCAAGCCGATCATCGAGCATCAGGCGGTTCAGTTTCGGCTTGCCGACATGGCGACCAAGGTTGAGACCGCGACGCAGATGATGCTGTATGCTGCGCGGCTCAAGGACGCCGGAGCGCCCTGCCTTAAGGAGGCGTCGATGGCGAAGCTTTACGCCTCGGAGGTGGCGGAACAGGTCACCTCGGACGCGATTCAGATTCACGGCGGCTACGGTTATCTGAGCGACTTTCCGGTCGAGAAGCTGTACCGTGACGCGCGCGTTTTCCAGATCTACGAGGGCACGAGCGAGGTGCAGCGCATGGTCATTGCGCGTCATCTCAAGGGCGCCGTGCCTCTCAGACGGCGGTCCAGAGCATGAGCCGGCCGCCGACGGCAAACAGCACCGCGGCCAAGGTGAGGCGGAGCACCCGTTCCGGGACGCGGCCGGCGGCGAAGCTGCCGAGCGCGATGCCGGGAATGGAGCCGAGCAAAAGCGAACCGAGGATCGCCATATCGATCGAACCGATCAGCCAGTGGCCGATGCCCGCGACCAGGATCAGCGGCACCGCGTGCGCGATATCGGAGCCGATGAGCTGCAGCAGCGGCCGTTCCAGATAGAGCCGGAGCAGGGCGATCATGCCGATGGCGCCGACCCCGGTCATGCCGATCAGCGCTCCGACGACAAAGCCTGAGAGGCTATAGGCGTACATGGCACCCCCTTACCGGCGGGCGCGCCGGCGCGGCCGTTCAGCCGGCTGGGGACGGCGTCGGCGCGGCGGCGCTGCCGCTCTCAAGCGGCAGGCCGGCGCGGCGCCATTCGGGCACGCCGCCCTCCAGCCGCCGCACGTCGTAGCCGAGACGGCGCAGCCGGCGTACCGCCTCGAAGGTGAGGTCGCAATAGGGGCCGCGGCAATAGACGATGATGCTGCGATCGCGCGGCAAGGCGCGGCTGGCGGTCTCGATCGCCTCGAAAGGCAGGTTGCGCGCGCCCGGAATGTGCGCCGCGGCGTATTCCTCCTCGGGCCGCACGTCGACGATCTCGACCTTGCCGGCATCGAGCAGGCGGGCGAGGTCGGCGGCCGAGATCGCCGGCAGCTCGTCGGTCGCGCGCCGCGCGTCGTCGACCGTCTTGCCGATACTCGCGAGGCTGGTTTCGGCGACCCGCTCCAGATCGCTCACCAGATCGGCCACGCGCTCGTTGCTCAGGCGATAGATCTGCCGCCGCCCGTCGCGCCGCGCCGTCACCAGGCCGCCCGCCTTCAATCGCTGCAAATGCTGCGACACGCTGGCGCCCGGAAGGCCGGTGAGGGCGGCGAGATGCTGCACGTCGCGCTCTCCCTGGGCGAGCAGTTCGAGCAGCATGAGCCTGTGGCCATGTGCCAGGGCCTCGGCCACGGAGGCGAACTCCGCGAAGAGCGCTTGCCGGGCGAGAGAGCTTGACATCGATCCTCCACGGCAATATATTCAATCATTAAATTGAATGATTGAATAATCAAAATATGAAGCGCGGACGGTCATGTTGTCAAGCCTCCCTCTTACGCGCGCCACGCCGGCCCTCCTATGCGGGAAAACCCTAAGGGAAAGCCTAGATTGCGGAATGCGCGCCGGAGGTGCATGTACTTGCCGTTGCCGTGACCGCGCCAGCGGGGCCGGTCTTCGCGGTTTTGCCATCAGCTGATGAGGTCGGCAAAATGCGCCGCGCGTCTTTTCTTCTGCCATCCGCTCTGATCCTCGCTCTGTCGGCGCTTCTCCTTGCCGGCTGCCACGACAAGGCCGAGAAGACCGCCGCCGCAGTGGCGCGCCCGGTCCAGGTGATCACGGCGGCTGCGTTCGCTTGGCCGAAGGTGGTGACCGTTCCCGCCACCGTGAGC